>JAZORL010000055.1:0-5373 GCA_045656625.1 Candidatus Scatosoma sp.
TTTTCCTTCTATACGATTATTTTTTAAGCTCTAACGTGCGCTTATACGCCGCCGTCACCGCTTCGATGGTTGCACCTCTAAACCCTGCTTTTTCCAAAGCATGAATTCCTGCAATCGTCGTGCCGCCCGGGGAGCAAACCGCATCCTTTAAGTCGGCGGGGTGACCGAATTCTAACAGCATTTCCGCCGCACCGAGTAAGGTTTGCGCTGCGTACAAAGCCGCTTTATCACGAGGTACGCCGCATTCCACCGCACCGTCCGCAAGCGCTTCCGCAAACGCGTACACAAACGCCGGTCCGCAACCCGAAAGTGCGCTGCCTGCGTCGATTTTGTCTTCGGGGATTTTGTCAAACACACCCGCCTTTTCAAAAATGGATAAAAATTCCCTTTCCGCCGTAGCGTTTATCCCTGCGAGGGTGTATAAAATCATACCTGTGCCAAGAGCAACGGGGGTGTTGGGCATAATGCGAATCACGGGCAAATCTGCGCCGATAAAGGAACGGATTGCCGAAATGGACAAGCCTGCCGCAATCGTAATCACCGTCACGTCCGTCCGTGCTTGCAATTCGCTCGCAAAGTCCGCAATGGCGCTCGCCATCACCTGCGGTTTTACGGCAAGAAGCACAAAATCCGCATTTTTCGCGATATCCTTTGCGTTTGTGACCACGACGCCGTATTCTTGATGAAATTTGTCCGTTTTCGTTTTGTCGAAATCACAAACGGCAATCTTTGCGCCGTCAATGCTTTTCGCCGCTGCCGTCACGAGTGCGCCGCCCATATTTCCGCAACCGATAAAACCAATTTTATAGTTTGCCATAATACACTCCTTCCATTTGTCTACGGTTTTCAACCGTTATCTAACTTGACCGTTCCCACGCACAATATATTTATAGGAACAAAGCTCTTCCAAGCCCATCGGTCCGCGTGCGTGTAATTTTTGCGTAGAAATCCCGATTTCACAGCCCTTGCCGAACTCGCCGCCGTCCGTAAAACGGGTGGAAGCGTTCAAGTATACCGCCGCGCTGTCGATGCAAAGCGCAAATTTTTCCAATACGCTCTCGTCTTCGCTCACGATACAATCGCTATGATGGGTGGAATGCGCACTAACGTGCGCAATTGCCTCGTCTACCGATTTGACGATTTTTATCGCCAAGATATAATCTAAAAATTCGGTGTCGAAATCCGTTTCGCTCGCCGCTTTCTGGTTCGGCAAAATTTCCAACGCTTGCTTATCACAACGAAGCTCTACGTCAGGCAACCCTTTTTCTTCTCTATCGGCACAAAGTCGTTTTTCGAGCAGGGGAAGAAAATCCTTTGCGATTTCTTCGTGTACCAAACATACCTCTTCTGCATTGCATACGGACGGACGAGAGGTCTTTGCATTCTCGATGATATTGAGCGCCTTTTCAAGGTCTGCCGCCTTATCCACGTACACGTGGCAAATGCCCGTACCCGTTTCAATACAAGGGACTTTTGCGTTTTCCACGCAAGCGCGGATTAGACCTGCGCCGCCGCGAGGGATGAGTGCGTCTACGTACCCGACCGCCGTCATCAATTCCGTTGCGCTTTGGCGGGAAACGTCCTCTACAATATTGATAAAATCGGGATTAAGCGACTGCTTTTCAAGCGCCGCGCGCATCACTCGAATAATCTCGAAAGAGGAATTGAACGCATCCCTGCCCCCACGCAATACGCAAACGTTGCCGCTTTTGAAGCACAACGCACCTGCGTCTGAGGTCACGTTAGGACGGCTTTCGTAAATGATGCCGATTACCCCCAAGGGTACTCGTTTTTTGGTGACGGAAAGTCCGTTATAAAGGGTGGATTCCTCTAAAACCATACCAATCGGATCGGGGAGCGCCGCCACCTCTCGAATCCCTTTCGCCATGCCTGCAATTCGCTTTTCATCCAAGCGTAAGCGATCGATCATTACGTCGGGGAGCTTGCCCTTTGCGTTCTCGACGTCCACCGCATTTGCGGCAAGAATCGTCGTCACGTTTTCTTCCAATGCATCCGCCATCGCCAAAAGGGCGGTATTTTTTTGTTCGGGCGAGAGAATGGAAAGTCCGCTCGCCGCCGCTTTTGCGGCTTTTAAGATTTCCTGTGTTGTTTTCATGGTTATTTTCCTGCAACAAATAAGGTGTAGCGGCTCGTTTTGCCTTCTACTACGTCGTACAAAAGATCGGGGTTTTCGCCGTTGGCAATCGCCATATTCACACCCTTTTCTACGCAAATTTTCGCTGCATTGAGTTTTGTTTTCATCCCCCCCGTGCCCAAGCTTGAACCGACGTCGCCCGCCGTTTCAAAAATGGATTCGGGCATACCGTGTACGCGTTCAATAAACGTTGCGTTCGCATCCTTGCGCGGATCTGCGGAGTACAGCCCGTCCACGTCGGAAAGGATAGCCAAAAGATCGGCCTTCACGCTGACCGCAACGAGGGCGGAAAGGGTGTCGTTATCGCCCACCTTAATTTCTTCCGTGGCAATCGTGTCGTTTTCGTTGATGATAGGGAGTGCGCCGAGTGCCAAGAGTCGGGACATCGTGTTGTTGAAATTCTCGTGTCGCTCGTCGGATGAAAAGTCCGAGCCCGTCAAAAGAATTTGCGCAACGGTGTGTCCGTATTCGGTAAAGAGCCGATCGTAGGTGTACATCAATTCACATTGACCGACAGCCGCCGCGGCTTGTTTTGTGGGGATATCCGTCGGCTTTTGCAAAAGACCGAGCTTGCCCACGCCCATTCCGATTGCGCCCGAGGATACGAGGATTACTTCGTGGCCCGCATTCTTCAAATCGCTCAAAACCTGCACGAGTGCGCCCGTACGTTTGATATTCAGTTTTCCCGTTTCGTGCGCCAACGTTGACGTGCCCACTTTGACCACTATTCGCATCTTTCACTATTCCTTTTCCTGATTTTATCCGTAAGATTAAACCATTTTTTCGATTATACATTATATTATATAGAAAGAAAAACCGTTTGTCAAGTCTGCGCGCACGAAAAAGGTATGAATTTGCAAAAAGAACCACAAAATAAGTAGGAAAAGTAAAAACTTGGAGTGTGGCAAAATGAAGGAAAAGTCAAAAATTAAAAACGGGAAGTGCGGAATGAGAAAGAGCCCTGCGTTGTACCTGACGATGCTTGTTGTATGGACGGTATTGACGGCGTTTTTATGGTATTATTTCTCGCCGAATTTTGTGCGCGTACCTTTTTTGAAGGGGGTAAATCCGTCCTTATTTTTACGGATTGGGGCAAGGCTGCTTTTGGTTTTTAATGCGCTGTTTATTTCCTATTTTTGGCTCAACGGCGTGAAGGATTTTATTTACGTTGTGTGGTATTATTTGTTTCGTCGTCGCTTGTACCGCAGGTATTTTGAAATTATCGACACCGACGTACGCGGCGCAAAAGATAAGATTTTGCTTGCCTACTGCACCTGCAACGATTTTGACGGAAGAAGCTTGGAGGCGAGTATGCGCCAAAGCTATCCCCATTTCGACGTGGTGATTTTGGATGATTCGACGAGTGAGGAGTACAAGGAAAAAGTCAATGAATTTGCGCTTAAACACGGCATAAAAGTCGTACGCCGAGAGAATCGAGAGGGGTTTAAGGCAGGGAATATCAATCATTATTTTCTTTCCGCGGAGTGTAAAGAAAAGGGATATGATTACTACGTAATTCTTGATTCGGATGAGATTTTGCCAAGGAATTATCTTTACGAGAGTTTGAAATATTTCTATGCGCAAAAAAACGTGGGGATTGTGCAGGCGAACCACGTTTCGGATAGAAACCGCAATTTCTTTATGAAGCTTTTTCACGTGGGAGTAAATTCCCATTGGCCGACCTATCAAACGATGAAGCATTTTTACGGTTTTTCGACGATGCTTGGCCACGGCGCGATGATTAAGCGGGATTGCTATGAAAAAGCAGGCGGTTTTCCGCCGCTTGTTGCGGAAGATCTGTGTTTGAGTATCGAAGCGAGAAACGCAGGGTATTACGTGGCGTTTGCGCCGAATATCGTGTGCAGGGAAGAATATCCAATCGATTACGTCGCCTTCAAAAAACGGCATTCCAAGTGGACGCAGGGGAACTTGGAGTTTATCAAAAAATACACGGGTAAAATCGTGCGTTCGAAGATGAAATGGTATGAAAAGCTCGACATTGCACTTTTTACGTACAATTTGCCCTTGACGGCAATTTTTGCCTTCTTTATCTTCGCAAACTTGATGATTGCGCCGTTGCTGAAAATTGATTTGGGGGCGGCGTACTCCGCTTGGATGATCGTACCGACGATAATTTTCTTTTTCTCGCCTATGCTCAATGATTTTTTCACGTGGAGCTTTCGATTCAATCCTTTGCGCACGCTACTTTACACCGTTTCCGTGATTATGCTCTACGGCTCGATGCTAACGACTTCATTAATCTCGGCGGCGATGGGGATGATGGGCAAAAAAGCCCGTTTTATCGTCACGCCGAAATCCTCGCAAAAAATCGGGGTGTGGTTTGCCTTAAAATTCCAATGGAAAGAAATTGTGTTTTCGAGCGTGTTGCTTGCGATAGCGTTGCTTTTCCATGGGGGAGTTTTGCCCGTGCTGCTCATCGTGGCGACGGGGTATGCGTCGATTGTGTTGCTCTTCTTTTCCAACGTTCGCTATACGGAAGAAGAAACGGCGGCGATAGATAGGCAAACGACGGAGATTTCTCTTTCGGCGAATCGGTTGTTTGGATACAATCGTGACGTGGAGCGGGTGCGCCGTGCAAGATATAGCCGTTCGATGGGGAATGCAAGATAGACGATAAAGGACGGAAAAGACGCAAAATATACCGCCGTTTTTGTTTGCGGTGGGCGTTTTTTCGGTCCAAGACTTGGAATACGAGAAAAAGCAAGAGCTTTTTGATGAAAATCGAGAAAAAATTTCTCGTAAAATTGTTTACAATTTCTTTTTTATATGATATAATATTTTTGGTGGAGTATGGCGTGTTATGCGCGTGTAGGCCGCCAAGACTGAAAAGGATAAAAATTTATTTTCAAAAAGGAGATACATTATGACCAACAACAAGAAAGTTCTTCAATTTGTTGAAGACGTAAGAGCGTTTGCACAACCCGATAACGTGGTATGGATTGACGGTAGCGATGCACAACGCGACGCATTGAGAGAAGAAGCTTGCGCTACGGGCGAAATGATTAAGCTCAACCAAGAACTTCTTCCCGATTGCTATTATCACAGAACGGCAGAAAACGACGTTGCCCGCGTAGAGGATAGAACGTTCATCTGCTGCGAAAACGAAGAGGACGCGCTTCCTCATTCCATCGTAAAATGGAAGGCTCCTAAGGAAGCTTACGCAATGGTAAACGAAATTGCGAAGGGCGCTTACAAGG
>JAZORL010000056.1:0-18530 GCA_045656625.1 Candidatus Scatosoma sp.
TTTCTTCTTCTATCGCAAAATCGGCGACAGAATTTCATCAACGGCTTTAAAAGCGTCGGCGGCGGATAGCATTAGCGATTGCATCGCAACGGGGCTCGTTCTTATTAGTTCCCTTCTTTCCTATTTCGGCGTTTTGCAAGGCGTACCCGTTGACGGAATTGTGGGGATTTTAGTGGCGGCGTTTATCCTATTCACGGGCGCGAAAGCGGCGAAAGAAACGATTGACTTATTGCTCGGCTCGCCCCCCGACCCCGAATTTATCGAAAAAATTTACCGTTTTGCGGATAACTACCCCGAAATCGTCGGCTTGCACGACGTTATGGTGCTCGATTACGGCCCCGGCAGACAGATCGTGACTTTCCACGCCGAAGTGCCGTCCGATTGCAATATCAATTACGCGCACGAAGTCGTCGATCAAATGGAACGGGATATGTACGAAGCATTTCAATGTATCGTCACCATTCATTTAGACCCGATAGCAACGGGGGATAGCGAGGTGAACGCTATGCGTTCCTTTGCCGAAGAGTGCGCCAAAGCGGTAGACCCCGAATTTTCCATTCACGACTTCCGCATGACGAAAGGCGAAACGTACGCCAACCTCATCTTCGACCTCGTCGTCCCCGCCGACAGCACCCTATCCATTAACGAGGCTGTAAAAGCGGTGACGGATGAAATCAAAAAACGCAACGAAAACTGTTTCGCCGTCATTCGAGGCGAGCACCCCTTCGTGTAAAAAAGAAATCGACAAGCCCGACGGCTTGCCGATTTTTTCTTTTTATCGAATGAAGTTGGTAAGTACTTTCTTTTCCTTTTGCGGCTCGATACCTGCGGCTTTGCCTGCCTCGATACATTGTAAGAGCCACGCCATATTGTTGCCGAGCACTCGCATCGTTTGCAAGCCCTCTACGTCTTGCGCCGCCTCTTCTGCGGTGTTGCCGTGAATTTCGTTCCAATAATTCGAGCCAACGATCGGCATATTGTTGATCGTAAAATACTTATTGATTACGTCAAACGTCGTCGATGCGCCCGCACGTCTGCAACTCACAACCGCCGCCGCAGGCTTATACGCCAAATTCTTGCCGCCGCTATAAAAAACTCTATCCATAAAGCTCACGAGCGCGCCTGCCGCCGAAGCATAATATACGGGCGAACCGAATACAAAACCGTCAAACTCCGCCGCTTTTTCCGCAAACTCATTCACGCCGTCGTCCATAACGCATTTTTTGATTTTTTTGCAAGCCCAACAGCCCTTGCAACCGCCAATTTGCTGTTTGCCAAGCTGATAAATCTCCGTTTCCACGCCGTTTGCATTGAGTGCTTTCGCCACTTCCGCAAGTGCGGTGTAGGTGCAGCCCTGTTCGTGCGAGCTTCCGTTTACAAGCAATACTTTCATTCTATTAATCTCCTATTTATTTTATTCGTTATCGAGTATTTTCAAGCATTGCTTAAACGCCGTCGGCAAAGAAATGCTTTCCTCTATTTCATCCAGCGCAAAGCAATCGAACGGTGCGCTCTCCGTTTGCACCCATACGCACGTAATATCCCAACGGATATGCGTGAAAATATGTGTGTATTTCCCCCTTTTTACTTCATTAAACTCGTACACGCCCCACTCGTTTAAGATATTTTCCATGTTTTCCTCGAATACGACTACGTGGGAAGGAAACTCGTTCATTCCACGCAAAACGCCCTGTTTTCTTCTACGGATACAAAAGCCCTGCGGCGTTTCAATCAAGAAAACGTACACCCTTTCCGCGCGTTTTTCCCGTTTTTGAGGAAGGATGGGGTATTGGAGCTGCGTACCCTTTTGATAGGCACGGCAAAGCGCCTTTAACGGACACTGTGCGCACGCAGGCGAGCTCGGCTTACAAACAAGCGCGCCAAGCTCGAAAAGGCTTTGTGTGAAATCGGCGCAAAGACTGCCCTCTTGGGGATAAACCGACGACAACGTTTCTTCTAAATATTTTCTATATTTCGGATCGGAAATCACACTCGGATTTTCTTCCAACCTTGAACAAACGCGAAAAACGTTCCCATCCACCGCCGCCGCACGCTTCCCAAACGCAATAGAGGCAATCGCGCCTGCTGTGTAGCTGCCAATTCCCGAAAGCGCTTTCAATTCTTCTACCGAGCTTGGAAATTCACCGCCGTAAACGCTTACAAGCGTCTTTGCGGCTTTTTGCAGGTTTCTCGCCCGAGAATAATACCCTAAGCCTTCCCATAATTTCAGCAATCGCTCTTCTTCGCAAGCGGCAAGCGCTTCCACCGTCGGAAGCTCCCGCATAAAGCGAACGTAATATTCCTTCACTGCCTCCACACGAGTTTGTTGGAGCATAATTTCCGATACCCACACTTGATACGGCGTTGGATTCTTCCGCCAAGGCAAGTCTCTTTTGATGCCTTGATACCACTCTATCAGGGGGGCAGGTATGCGTTGAAAATCAAAATTTGGTTCTTTCATATGTACAGTACGCCGTTTCACCCTACCGCTTTTATTCGTCTTTGGGTAAGGAATTTAAGAAAATCACCGTTTCCAAAACAGAGGGGGCAGAAGGATAAATGATCGGTACGGGCAAAGACAAAGAAACGTCTTCTTTGACGTAGGTGACGTCCGCCTTTCCTTCCTCTCGCAGACTGACAAGACAATTTCCAAGCCCCACGAATGCACCAGGATAACCGCTGAAAATACTGTGCGTAAGATCCACACCGCAAATCACGTCCACGTCCTCGCGACGGCGAATAAGCTCAAAAATCGCGCGGTATTCTTCCAAATCGCCACTCTTATTGCAATCAGGCAGGGCTTCCAAACCGTCAAGCACGATAAATAAATGGGGATATCCCATTCCATTCTCACGCATTTGGAGCAATTCTTTTAAGGTGTCTACCGCAATATCTAAATCGGATTTTGAGTGGACGTATGGTACGGTCGCATCGATGGATTTTAAGCGCAAAAGCTCACCATATTCCGTCTTAGGCGAAAGAATGAAGAAACAAGCTTCGTCCCGCTCAAAAAGGCAGGAAACGGAGATGAGCATACGTCGAATAAAATTGCTCGTGTTGATTCCCGTCACGCAGGTATGGCGAACAGTCAAAGGTCTGCGCACTTTTTGCGCCAGCGTAAGCTTGCTCGACGCATCTAAACCGAGCGGTAAACCGTAACGAATCTCTTCAAATTTTTCGTCACCCTGCGACAATGCCGATATGGTGGAAATAAATTCTTCCGAACGCATATTTTTCCCTTCCTTTCCCTTTTTAAGGACAAACTTTCACAGCTACTATTATACTATACCCTTCCTTAATTGTCAAGTCTTACGTTAAAAAAGAGCATGAAGGATATGGAAAAGGCGCGCCTGTAAAAACAGTGCGCGCCCTCCCACAAAAAACATAAAAGAGAAGTTTGGATGGTCTGATTTATTCTTCCTCGAAAGAACTTTTATGCATAAGTTGTAAAATACGATTCCTTGTTATAAACAAGCTCTACCGTAATCTCCGAACCATCTCGGATCATACCAAGCGTCACCTTATCTCCCATTCTCACGGTGAGAAGTAGGTCGCTGATATAATGTTTACGGGTGATTTCAATCGGTGCTCCGCCATTAATGGAAATCCAACGGAAAACGTCGCCTATTTTAAGCTTTCCAAATGCCGCCGTGCCCAATTTTGCCGACTGCGTTATTACAATTTTTTCTCGAATTTCCAGCTCGCCGTTCTCGCCCAACGCTACGTTGATTTCTTCCGTCAAAAGGTTGACGCCCAGCGTCGCGCGCTCTACTACGCCGCCGTTGGCTTGGATATTCTCATAAAGATACTTCACAAGGGTAATAGGCAACGCATAGCCCATATTGTCCGTTTCATCCTCGATGTTTTTCGCGTTGGTGATGCCGATTAATTCCCCTGCCGCGTTGAAAAGTCCGCCGCCCGAATTGCCGTGGTTGATCGCCGCGTCCGTTCTAATAACACGATAGCTTACCGCCCGTTTCGAATCGTCCAATGCCGCCATTTGAATGGTTTCCGAGTCCACCGAGATAACCCCCGACGTTACGGAAATCCCTTCGCCTTTCGCATTCCCGATTGCAAACACCTTTTCCCCGACCGTGACTTCGTTGGAATCGCCAAGCTTCGCTTCGGTCACCGCGCTTTCTTTTAGATACTCGCTTCCCGAAACTTCCAAAAGCGCCACGTCGTAATCCATTGCGCCGCCAACAAACCGCGCGCGAATCCCATCGCCTTGAAAATCACCTTGGTCGTTTTTGTCCTTCTTGCCGTCCTTATTGACGTCCATGATTTTTCCCGTGCTATCTGCGCCAATCGTAAAATAATTACGCGCGCCGTAAGGATAGAGATAAATGCACTCGGAAATGCCGTTTTCAGCGTCTGCGGACTCTTTATATAAAACGTGATAGTTTGTAATAATCAAAGCATTGCCGTTCTTTTTGTCCAAGTCAATCACCACGCCGCTGCCCATCGAGCCGCTTGCCTTGGCTGTCTTTTGCGTACCGCCAAGCACGGACGAAGAGGTCGTCGTTTCAATGAATGCGCAACAAACACTCACCACGGACAAACAATTCTCCGCGATCATTTTCGTATCGTTATCCTCGGTGATATCGAGCGAAAAATATTCCTTGATAAAGTCGCTCATGCTGCCCGTAAAGCCGTCCGCTTTCGCCGCCTCATAAAGCTCTTGTACGTCGATTTTTTCCGCGTCCTTACCGTCCGCACCTTCAAGACTTGCGAGCCATTCCTTTTCCGTTCCCTCAAAGCCGTTTTTTACGGCGATATCGTAAGCGGAAATCACTTTTTCTTTACAACCGACAAGTCCTAACGTCGCTACTGCCGCTAAACACACTGCGGCAATCTTTTTGATAAGCTTTTTCATATCTTTCCTTATTTTCTTTTAACAATATGCTTATTATACCGCATATTTTCGTTGATTATTTTATCGTTTTATGAAAACCTTGCAAAATTTTGTCTTAAACACAAATTCTCTTGCGAATACGCTCCTTGAACACTCCATCTATTAAAAGCCTTCGAGTTCGTCCAAGCTCAATTCAAACGACGGAACAAATTTCTCAAAGAAATATTCCACTTCGGGCATTTGACGACTATGCAAGTCCTCTTCAATGCTCTTTTTTGCTTTGGTGAACTCCGTATTCCCCAAACGAATTTCTTCCAAGCACTTGATATACGCCGCAAGTCTATCCGCCGCCTTTACAAGCTTATATTCCACGCTCGCTTCGTCTGCGTTGACATAGGGCGCAATCCCGTCTTGCATTTCTTTCGGCAGCATACCCACAATCTTCTCGCAGGCACGCTTTTCCAGTTCCTTGTATGCGCCGTGAATACTGCTATTATAGTACTTAATCGGCGTAGGCAAGTCCCCCGTCATCACTTCGCTCGTTTCGTGGTACATCGCATAAAGCACCGTCTTCAAAACATCCGCATTGCCGCCGTAAATATCGTTATGAATGGTCGCCAAAGCATGCGCAAGCAACGTGACCGACTGCGTATGCTCCATAATGTTCTCTTCGCGCGTCGAACGCATAAGCTGCCAACGCTTGATGTATTTCATTCTATCCATATACGCGTAAAAATCATGGCGCATAATTTTTTACTCCTTTTTTTCTTCAAACCGTTGACTTTTCGGTTTTTGTGGGTTATAATTAGATTACAAAATTTAATGAATCCGTCGTGGGTGCCTTTATAAAGGCTGAGATTATACCATTTGAATCGGCAAGGTAATACTTGAGCGAGAGATAGATATCCGTTTTCCGTCCGTACGTTTTTTTACGTGTACCGTTCGGCAAAAAGGTTTTTTGCACCCACCAAATTTAGGTCGGGTGTTTTCTTTTTGGATAACGAGCGACGGAAAAGGAGTGTTTTTATGTATCTTTATTCCCTGCTGGAAGTCAGCGCAAAAACGACGAATTTCGTCAAGTGGTGCTCCGTTGCCGCCACTATCATTCTTCTTGTCATCATCGGCTTTGTCGGGCTTGCAAGAAAAGCGGCTGGCGTGCGTAAGTACGACACCAAGCGGATCGCCTTTGCAGGCGTTTGCGTGGCTTCGTCCTTCGTGCTTGCGCTCATCAAGTTCAAGCCCATCGAATACGGCGGCTCGATTACGCTCGCTTCCTTCGTGCCTATCCTTATCTACGCATACGTGTACGGTGCGGCGGACGGGTTTATCGTCGGGCTTATCCACGGACTTTTGAACTTCATCGAATCCCCGTACATTCTCAATGCGGCAACCTTTATTTTCGATTACCTGCTCGCATTTATGAGCGTGGGGATTATGGGATTCTTCGGCAAAATGCGCCGTAAAGATAACGCCGTTTTGCCCATCGTTTTGGGCTGTATTTGCGTATTTTCCGCACGATTTGTCGCGCATCTTGTTTCGGGAATGGTGTTCTTCACGGAAAACTCCGTTTGGGTGTCCTTACCCGACTGGGCAATGGGCAACGCCTTTGCGTATTCCTTTATCTACCAATGCGTTTACATCCCTGCCGATGCACTCATCGCGACCCTGGTGCTTGTCTTTATCGCAAAAAGCGGACTTTTGAACAAATTAACCAAGATCATGCAACGTTAAAAACAAGCCCTTTTATACCATATGGTACAAAGGATCATTTTCCCCGCCGATGGCGGGGATTTTTTTACAGCACGGCGATTTGGTCGAACACTTCTTTATTGATAATCACTTTGCCACTTTGCAAATCGATATCCACGATTACGCCGTTGACAACGGGAAATAGAATATTTTTGCCGTCCTTTTCAATCGTGTAAACGTCGCTGGAAAGATTGGAAATGTCTTTCACCGTTCCCAAAAATTCTCCGTCTTGCGTTTCGCAAGGCAGACCGATAATGTCAACGATATAATATCTACCCTCTTCCAAGGGGGGCGCATCCTCTCTATCCCCTTCCAATTTTTTGCCGCGGAAAAGCTCCGCTGCGTTTCTATCGGGTATGCCACGCAACCCTAAATACGCCGCGCCGTCAGGCCCGACTCTAAAGGAAAGAATTTTATATGCAATATCATCGATATATACCGTGCCGAATTTTTTTACGTCTTCGGGCGAATCGGTGAAGGTTTTCACTTTCAATTCCCCACGAATGCCTTGCGGCTTTAATACTTCGCCAATCATCAAACGATTCATCTTGCTCTCCTTATGGGCAAAGAACGGTTTGAACTCGTACCTGCCCCTATGTTTTTCCGAAAAAGGACAAAAAAAGGCTTTGTTTTGCGCAAAGCCTTTTTCGTATCAATCCGATTAGTTTTCGCTATCGCAATCTACGGCTTCGCCATCTCTTTCGCGAATTTCGATCACGTATCTCTTGCTGCTCGCAGGCGTTGCCGCACGTACAATCGTACGAAGCGCTTTGGCAATCTTGCCTTGCTTACCGATTACCTTTCCCATGTCGGACGGGGAAAGGACGACCGTCACTTCGATTACGCGGTCCTTTTCATTGACTACGTACTCTACGTTTTCCTTGTCCTCCGCAAACTGCCCGACAACGTACTTAATTAAATCCAACATAACTTTTTCTCCTATACGCTAACAAGCGCAACGCGGATAAATTTACCTGAAAAAAGTATGCTTAAAGACGCCCACGCAAGGAGGGCTATTCTCTTGATAAATCGTATCCGCAGTGGCTTACTGCTTATTTGGATTTTTTGCCTTTCGTCTTGGAAGGGCTAAGCTTGCTGCTTTGTTCGATAACGCCAGCTTTTACAAGAAGGTTCTTCACCGTTTCGGTAGGTTGAACACCCTTTGCAAGCCATGCTTTTGCAGATTCTGCGTTCATGTCAAGTTCAACGGGGTTGCAGGTAGGTCTGTAATGACCAACGCATTCGATATATTCGCCCGTTGCAGCCTTTCTGCTGTCAACAACAACTACACGGTAGATAGGGTTCTTCTTGTCGCCCATTCTCAAAAGTCTCATTTTTACCATAATAAATACCTCCAAAGTATCTTAAAATATTTTTTTCTTTTATTTCAATCGGTTTTCGCCGTTTGATTTTCTTTTGTTTGTTTCGCCTTACTAAATTCGTTCAAGGCGTTGTTGCGAGGGATTCTTATCGCTCTACCAAAAACAGCGGAGATGCAAGCAGTTCGAGGCGTTGCGAGGGAGCATACCGAACGTATGTGACCGAGCAACAACGACGAAATGCGCCGCATATACGTTATTTTTTAGAAAGGCATTCTAAACTTGCCCTTATTCCCCTTCAACTGTTTCATCAGCATTTTCGTTTGATCATACTGTTTCAAAAGCTGATTGATTTCTTGAACGGTCGTGCCCGAGCCTGCCGCAATACGGCGTTTTCTCTTGCTGTCGATAATTGCGGGATTGTTGCGTTCCTGCATCGTCATCGAAAGGATAATCGCTTTCGTGCGCTCGATACGCTTTTCGTCCACGTCCCCTTCGTTGACTTTGAGCTTGCCTGCACCAGGGAGCATAGAAAGCATCGCCGACGCGCCGCCCATCTTCTTCATCATGGAGAACTGCTCCAAATAATCATTGAGCGTAAAGGTATTTGCAAGCATTTTTTGCTGCATTTTCTTTGCGTCCTCTTCCGTAATTGCCTGTTGCGCTTTCTCAATCAAGGACAACACGTCCCCCATGCCGAGAATTCTCGAAGCCATACGGTCGGGATAAAAAGGCTCCAAATCGGTAAGCTTTTCACCGACGCCGATATACTTAATCGGCTTGCCCGTCACCGCCTTAATCGAAAGACAAGCACCGCCGCGCGTGTCACCGTCGAGCTTTGTCAAAATTACGCCCGTCACGTCCAAACGTGCATTGAACGTTTCCGCAACGTTTACCGCTTCTTGACCGGTCATCGCATCCACGACAAGCAACGTTTCCGTCACGTCGATTTCTTTTTTCACGTTTTCAAGCTCTTGCATGAGCGAATCGTCGATTTGCAAACGCCCAGCCGTGTCCAAAATCACCGTATCGTAATTCATCGAGCGAGCGTATTCAATCGCTTGTTTCGCCGTCTTCACAGGGTTTTGCGTGCCCTTTTCAAAGACTTCCACCTGTGCATTTTTCCCAACGACTTGGAGCTGCGTGATTGCCGCAGGACGGTAAATATCACCCGCTACAAGCAAGGGTTTTTTGCCCTGTTTTTTGAGCTGAATGGCAAGCTTGCCGCAAAGAGTCGTTTTCCCCGCACCTTGCAAACCGCACATCATAATCACCGTCGGAAGACGGGGAGATACTTCCAATTTCGAATTTTTCGAGCCCATAAGCTCAATCAATTCGTCGTTGACAATCTTGATTACCTGTTGCGCAGGGTTGAGCGAAGAAAGAATTTGCTGACCGACTGCTTTTTCCGAAACTTCCGCAATAAACTGCTTGGCAACCTTTAAGTTTACGTCCGCTTCCAAAAGCGCTACGCGCACTTCGCGCATCGCCGTACGAATTTCAAGCTCCGTAAGTTTCCCACGTTTCGTCAGCTTGGAAAATATATGATTTAATCTTTCCGATAATCCACCGAATAATGCCATTTTTCTTAATCCTTGTTCGTCAGCGCGTCTATTTGCGCATGCAACTCTTGCAACGTACGTGCAAAGCCGAGTTTTTCTTCATAGCTTACAAGCTGTTTTCTGCTTTTGTTCAAACAGTCGGATACGCTTTGTCTGGAAACGCCCTTTTGCTCGGCAATTTCCGCCAAAGACAAATCGTAATTGAAATACAAATCGGTAATCTCTCGCTGCGTTTTCGTCAAAAGAGGCGAATACAAATCCAAAAGCCGAAGAAATTCTAAATCGTCTTTCATTTTCGCACCCCTTTTCCGTATTACCGTAGTCCATTATACACGATAAAAAAACAAGTGTCAAGCAAAAATACTTGACACTCGCAATTTTTTTGGAATTTTTCTTTTTTTCTATACAATGAAATGCAGTACGTCGACGAAAATCGCAAACCCGAACAAGAACACAATCCCTGCGAGATTGACAATCATTTCCACTTTGCGGTTGATCGGTTTTTTGCGAATCCACTCGATAATACAGAAAATCACCTTGCAGCCGTCAAGCGCAGGGATTGGCAGCAGGTTAAACACCGCCAAATTCACCCCGATAAACGCCGCAATATTTAAGAAGGAAAGGAAACTATACGATGCCGCCTGCGCAGTCACTTCAATCGTGGTGACAGGTCCGCCCATCGAACGAATCCCGATTTTTCCTGTGAGAAGCTCCCCAAGCGAACGCAAAATCGTGCCCCCCGTTTTGAAGGAATAGACAAACGATTGCCCAATCGTATCCAAGAACCCTTGCTTGACGCTCACGGTGGAAATCCCGCCCCCACGCGTCGTTTTCATCACCATTTCCCCCGTTTTTTCGTCGGGCACTTCCTCTCGGCAAGCAATCCCAAGCGCATAGAAAATCACGTTGGTGTCCGACATATTTTGGGAATCGGCATCCTCTAAAAGCGCAAGCTCTAAATCCTGCTCCTTCCCATCTCGAAGAATGGTAAGCGTGACAACGTCGCCCTTGTCTTTTCCGTCGAGCGCATCGATATAGTCCGTCACCATATACATCTTTTTGCCGTTGATTTCAAGAATAATATCCCCTGTTTGCAAGCCCGTATTATAGGTTTCTTGCACCAAAGGAGTATCATATTTATCGGGCGCACTCTTGACAACCTGTAAAACAGGCCGACCGTACGTGCCGAACATAATGAAGATAAAAAAGAGAGCCAAAAGATAATTCATCGCCGCCCCTGCAAGCAAAACAATGATTCGCTTCCACGGCTTTTGATCGTTAAACCGCGCACCCTTAGGCTCGGGATATTCCTCTTTTTTGTTGCCTTGCTCTTCCTGCGAAACTTCCAAAGTTTGTTCGGGTTCTTCCGTTTTCAACACGGACATGCTCCCCTCGTTTTCCTCTTTTTGCGGAAACTCCTCAAACGGTTCGTCCTCTTTTTGCTCTTCTTCCTCGTAATCGTCCTCGCCGTCAAAGGCGCAATAACCACCGAGCGGAATCACACGAAGGGCAAACAGCTCGCCCGTTTTTTTGCTACGCTTTTTGAAAAGTGCAGGCCCAAAACCAACGGAAAATTCGTTAATCTTAAAGCCGAGCAATTTCCCTGCAACATAGTGCCCAAATTCATGAATGGTCACCATCGCAAGCAAAATCCCGATTGCGAGTAAAATCCCGCCAAAGGAAGCAATGAAATTTGAAGCCAATAATTGATACGTCAATGTAAACTCCCACTTTTTCCCATTAGGGGAAAGTCTTAAACTTTTTCAATGAACGCCTTCGCAAGCGCTCTTGCGCGTGCGTCCGTCTCTTGCAAAATCTCGTACGATTCGGGTTTTACCCGCTCCGTTTTTTCAAGCGCATATTGAATAGTTTCCGCAATTTGCGTAAAAGCTATCCGTCCGCCCAAGAAGGCATGCACCGCAATTTCCCCCGCGCCGTTGAGCGCACAGGAATAGTTATCCCCCATTTCCGCGCTCGTCAACGCCAAGTCGTAGCAAGGAAAACGTTTTCTCTCCAAGGGTAAAAACTTAATCGCACCGAGCTTTTCAAAATCGAGCGATTGCAAATTGCAATCGTAACGATCGGGATAAGTAAGTGCGAGCTGAATGGGCAATTCCATCGTCGGATAGCTCATCTGCGCCATTACGCAGCCGTCGTCAAACTCCACCATGGAGTGAATAATGCTTTCGGGCTGTACAAGGGTGTGGATTTTCGAAAGCTCGGTGTTGTAAAGCCACTTTGCTTCAATCACTTCAAAGCCCTTGTTGAGCAAGGTCGCCGAGTCAATCGTAATTTTCGCCCCCATACTCCACGTCGGATGTTTGAGCGCGGACGTCGGCGTGACCGACTTCAACTGCTCGGGCGTGTACGAGTAAAACGGACCGCCGCTCGCCGTAATAATAAGCCTCTTAAAGGGTGCATTCGTGTGGAAATTGAGCGCCTGCCAAAGTGCAGAATGTTCACTATCCACGGGCATTAGATCGATACCTGCCCCCTTGATTTTACGCATAACAAGCTCACCGCCGCACACGAGCGTTTCCTTGTTTGCAAGCGCAATCGGCTTTTGAAGCTCTATGGCTTTCAAGGAATATTTAAGCCCTGCAAACCCCGTCGCCGCCACGAACGCCACGTCACCGTAGGCAATCGCTTCTTCCGCCGCCTTCTCGCCGTACGCAAATTTTACGCCGCCGGGAATTTGATGGGCAATCGACCTGCCAATCTCTTCATTTGCAAGGGCGCAGTATTCGGGCTTAAACTCCCGTACCTGCTCTAAAAAAAGCTCCGCAGACGAGTTCGCCACAATGCTTTTAATTTGAAATTTATCGGCATGCCGACGAACGACCGAGCATACTTGTTTGCCAATCGAACCGGTCGACCCGATCAAAGAAATGCTTTTCATTAGAATATTCCCACCGCAACCTTCACGCAAACAAACGCCGTGTAAACGACGATCGTCGCAAAGAATACGCTATCCAAACGGTCCAATACGCCGCCGTGACCAGGCATAATTTTGCCCATATCTTTAATGCCAAGCTTGCGCTTAATGCTGCTTTCCACAAGATCGCCGAACGCCGTTGCAATCGACGCAAGCAAGCCCAAGCCCAAGTACACGGGCAACCAAACGTACATTTTATCGAACGTACCGCACACTCCGTTGTAAGCAAAATACAAAATCAATGCGCCAAGAACACCGCCGACAAGTCCGCCTATACCGCCAATCACCGTTTTGTTCGGGCTTAAATTCGGAGTCATTTTCTTCGGCAAATATTTCTTAAAGCTAATGCCGAACACGTACGCAATCGAATCCGCGCAAGGAGTGACGACGAAAATAAACAAAATCAAAAGTCTGGAATCGAACGCATACTTCGCAAGCTCTACGCCAGCCTCCGCATGGTTTACAAGCGCGAGCAAGCAAAGGAGCATGGTAGGGTACACCGCCGATAAAAGGGCGATCCCCGTGCTTTCCAACGTCGTCGTCATATAACGAATCACGAGCAGGGAAAGAATCACCGCAATTACCGCAAAAAGGCAAACGCCTAAAACAGTCAAGCCGAGCCCCCACTTCCATTCCGAAAGCGCGACCGCAGGTACGGCGATAATGGCGTACGCATAAACGACGCCG
Organism: Candidatus Scatosoma sp.; assembly: GCA_045656625.1. Classification (GTDB taxonomy): domain Bacteria; phylum Bacillota; class Clostridia; order Christensenellales; family Borkfalkiaceae; genus Scatosoma. The sequence goes on from JAZORL010000056.1 coordinate 13,108, forward strand.
CGCTGCGCCTTTGTCGTTTTTTCCTTGACGGCACGGAGCATTTCAAACGCACCGAGAATGGCAAACGCCCAAATCAATCCGTCGAAATAAAATTCCCCGTAGGGTAAAAAGATTTTCAAGCAATAGAACGCTACAAGGAGCGCAATATAGCAAGTGCCTGAAATCAAACGTATTTTCATAAGTTTATCCGCCTTATTTTCTTCTTACAAAACGCAAGGGCGGCGCACTACTTTTATTTCGTCGCATACCTGCCCCTTTGTTTTTTCTTATTTTGTGTTTTTTATCTGTTCGTCCGTCTTCCCGAATCTTCTCGTTCTCGAAGAAAAGTCGATAATCGCTTTGTCTAATTCCTTATCCGAAAAATCGGGGAACATCTTTTCCGAGAAATACAGCTCCGCATACGCCGCTTGGTACAAAAGGAAGTTGGAAAGCCGCACTTCCTTGCCCGTACGGATAATCAAATCGGGATCGGGTACTTCCGCCGTATAAAGGAGCTTGGAAAAGCTTTCTTCCGCCACCTTTTCCCCTTTCTCGACAGCCATATTCACCGCATGCACGATTTCGTCGCGCGAACCGTAGCCGACGGCAACGCAAATTCCCTTGCCTTCATAACAAGCCGTTTCCTCTTCCGATTCCCGCAAGGATTTTTGTATATCCTCGGGCAGTAGGGAAACGTTTCCGATTGCGCGAAGGCGCACGCCACGCGCGCATACCCTTGAAATGTATTGCTTGAAATGGTTTCTAAAAAGGTTAAAAAGCCCTTCCAATTCTTCTTTGGGACGCTTCAAATTCTCGGTAGAAAGGGCGTACACGGTGATATAGTCCACCCCCAAATCAAAGGCGTGTTCCATCAGCCCAATCATACGCTCCATACCGTTTTTATGCCCAAAAGAACGGGGCATTAAACGTTTTTTCGCCCAACGCCCGTTTCCGTCCATAATAATTGCGATATGTCGGGGAATTTTTACCCTCTGCATTATCTTATTCTTGCGCATACCTTAAATAGTCATCAATTCTTTTTCTTTCGAAGAAATAATCGTTTCGAGCTTACTCATATTCCCCGAAACCATTTTTTCAACGTCCGCTTCGCAGCCTGCCGCTTCGTCTTCGGAAAGCTCTTTCGCCGTCTTCATTTTCTTAATCGTATCCATCGCTTCACGACGGTGATTACGAACGGCTACCTTCGCCTCTTCACCCATCTTCTTCGCTTGTTTTACAAGCTCACGACGACGTTCTTCGGTCATATCAGGGAACACCAAACGGATTACGTTCCCGTCGTTAGAGGGAGTCAAACCAATGTTCGATTGCAAAATCGCTTTTTCTACTGCTTTAAGCAAGGACTTATCCCAAAGGCTGATTTGCAAACATTTAGCATCCAATGCGGATACGTTGCCAAGCTCGATAAGCTTGCTCATACCGCCGTACGCTTCCACTTCCAATCTATCGAGAATGCGAGGGTTCGCTCTGCCCGTACGAATTGCGCCGTAATCTCTATCAAGCGCGTTAATCGTGTTTTCGCACTTTTCTTCAAGCTCAAACATCATCTCTTCAATCTTTTCATTTTCAATCATAATATATTCTCCTAAATTATTTTATTTTCTCATCGCAACGGAAATACCGTTAGGTAATAATCGTACCCAATGCTTCGCCACAAACCGCACGAACAATCGAGTTTTCCTCATTCAAGCCGAACGCCAACGTCGGTACGTTGTTTTCCATACACATCGTCGCCGCCGTGAAGTCGATTACCTTCAAGCCACGATTGATAATGTCGGCATAATGCAATTCTTCATACTTTTTCGCAAACGGATTCGTCTTGGGATCGGAATCGTAAATACCATCTACGTTCTTTGCCATCAACAACACGTCCGCATCGATTTCGCAAGCACGAAGCGCCGCAGCGGTATCCGTCGAGCAATAGGGATTCCCCGTACCGCAAGCAAAAATAACGATTCTGCCCTGCTCGAAATGGCGCAACGCCTTACGCAAAATAAACGGCTCCGCCAAGGAAATCATATCCAACGCCGTTTGCACGCGCACAGGCACGCCGCGTTGTTCAATCGCGTCCATCATAGCAAGCGAGTTCATAACGGTCGCAAGCATACCCATTTGGTCCGCCGTGGTTCTATCCATCTTCGTGCCTTGGCGACCACGCCAAAAGTTTCCGCCGCCGATTACCAAACCGACCTGCACGCCCATATTATGGATTTGCACGATTTGCTCGACCACGGGTGCGATAACCTCGTGATTTAAGCCGAAACGTTGGTCGCCTGCAAGGGCTTCGCCGGAAAGCTTCAAAAGCACTCTTTTGTATTTAGGTTGCATCGTAACGATTCCTCCTTGGGACCGCAGTTTTTTACATAGTAAAAAAGTCCGCAATCATTCATTTTATCTATTATAACATACTTTTTCAAAGAATGCTATACTATTTCAAAAAAAATCCAGCAAAAACGTAAAAATTTTTCGACAAAAAAAGCGGCTTTTGCCGCTTTATTTTTGATACTAAACAATGAAAAGTATCTTTTTCCCCTTTCTTTGCGCAAACTCCACCGCTTTCGCCGCACCGCCCCACGAGTACCGAACCCCCGAAAGCACAAAATCCGCCTTCAAAACAGCGCACTCGTTGGAACGAATGATCGCATACCTGGGTGGCACGTATGTCTCTAAAAGATACACGCTATCGTCGAAATATTCAGGCAAAGCTTGTTCCTGACCTATTTTAGGAATATAGGATAGAAAAAGGGTGTTTTTAATATGTGGATACCTCGTTTTTAACTCCGCCACCGTCCGTGCGCAAATGCCGTCAAACGCACCTCGACCGCCCGAATAAAACTGCCCCACGTCATATTTTTCAATCAACTCGATAATACTGTCTTTAATTCGTTCCTTGTACGGCGCATAATCATATTTTGCGTGCCCGAAAAATACACACGATTTCATAAGCAACCCTCTTTTTTTAATTATTATACTCTATATATCGACAATTGTCAAGTAGGCGAGTATGTCCTATAATTTACTTATGATTTCATATGCACCTTTTTATAAGACAATTAAAGAGAAAAATATTTCGACTTATAAACTAATTAACGTTTATAATATTAGCCGTAGTCTTTTGGATCGATTAAAGCACGACAAGCCCATTACAATGGTGACCTTAAACGATTTGTGCAGGATTCTTGATTGCAAAGTGGAAGACGTTATCGTTTATATTCCCGATTAACATGAAAACGAACTTTTTGAATTATGGAAATCGCAAAGAAAATCGGGCAAAACTTAAAAGAGGCGCGGAAATTTAAGGGGCTTACCCAAAAGCAGGTGGCATCGATGATGCATATGACCCAGCAGCAGTATAGCCGCTTTGAAAACGGCGTATTTGAATTGAATTACCAACAAATTCTTTCTCTTTGCCAAATTTATGAAATTTCCCCGAACGAACTTTTTAACGTAGATTAAATAAAAACCGCACCGTGAACGCATACACGGTACGGTCATTTTTTATTTTTACGGCTTTTTGTTCGTTCTTCTATAAGCCACGTTCTTTACTCTTATATTCCATACACGCTTTGCGTGTATAGGCCGCTTTTGCGGTGAGTAGCGCAAGCAAAGCTTGCTCGCATAAGAAAAACCCGTGTGGATATCCACACGGGTTTGTTTTTTCTTTTAGGGAAGATTAGTTCTTCATTGCAGCAACTTGCTTTGCAACTTCTTCGCTCAAATCTTCGCTCTTCTTTTCAAGACCTTCGCCCATTACGAAGAATGCGAACTTCGCAATGCTCGTTTTGCCTGCGTTCAAGAGTTCGGAAATCTTCTTGGAATCGTCTTTGATGAAAGCTTGTTCTACAAGGCAGTTTTCTTCGTAGAATTTCTTAATTCTACCCATAACCATCTTTTCAGCGATTGCTTCGGGCTTGCCTTCGTTCATCGCTTGTTGCTTCAATACTTCCTTTTCTCTTTCGATAACGTCAGCCGAAACTTCTTCTTTCGTAAGATATGCAGGCTTCGTGAAAGCGATTTGAAGGGTTACGTCGTGCGCAACTTCCTTTGCAGCTTCCGTAGCTTCGCCGTTCATGTCAAGCATAACGCCAAGCTTACCGCCAAGGTGGATATAGCTTTCAATGAAACCGTTGGATTCATAACGAACGAATCTTCTTACAGCGATCTTTTCGCCGATAACTGCGATCTTGCTCTTCAAATATTCTTCAACAGAGCTACCGTCAGCTACCGTGCAGCCAAGCAATGCTTCTACGTCAGCGGGGTTGGATTTTACAACAACCTTTGCGCATTCGTTAGCAATTTCAAGGAATTGAGGGTTCTTTGCAACGAAGTCGGATTCGCAGTTGAGTTCGATAAGAACGCCTACGTTGCCTTCGATATAGCAAGCAACGATACCTTCCGCAGCGATACGGGAAGCCTTCTTGTCCGCTTTCGCGATCCCTCTTTCACGAAGAAGGTCAGCTGCCTTGTTCATATCGCCGTCAGCATCGGTAAGTGCCTTTTTGCAGTCCATAACGCCTGCGCCCGTCTTTTCGCGGAGCGCCATTACGTCTTTAGCAGAAATAGCCATAATTATTTTCTCCTTATTTTTCAAATTTTAGAAAGGTGAGTTCTCACCCGTTGTGTTTACAAAAGCTTACGCGTTTTCTTCAGCAGCAACAACTTCTTCAATCGATTCAGCTGCTTTTTCTTCTACTGCGGGAGCAACGATTGCTTCTTCGCCTTGGTTTGCTTCGATAACTGCGTTTGCGATTACGGAAGCGATCAATTTGATTGCGCGGATTGCGTCGTCGTTACCAGGGATAACGTAATCGATTTCGTCGGGATCGCAGTTCGTATCGGTGATTGCAACGATCTTGATACCAAGCTTCTTCGCTTCTTTGATAGCGATGTCTTCGTTGTGGGGGTCAACCACGAACATAACGCCGGGCATACCCTTCATCGTCTTGATACCGCCAAGGTTCGCTTGCAATTTTTCCATTTCTTTCTTCAAGAGCATAACTTCTTTCTTGGGCAAAAGATCGAAATCGCCGTTTGCTTCCATAGCTTCGAGCTTTTCAAGTCTTTCAACGCGGCTTCTCATCGTCTTGAAGTTGGTAAGGCAACCGCCAAGCCATCTGCTGTTTACGTAGTACTGACCGCAACGTTCAGCTTCTTCCTTGATAGCATCTTGCGCTTGTTTCTTCGTACCAACGAAAAGAACGGTCTTACCTTCTTTCACGCTGTTGCAAACGAAAGAGTACGCTTCTTCAATCAAGTTAGCGGTAAGTTGCAAGTCGATAATGTGAATGTCGTTTCTTGCCGCGAAGATGTACTTCTTCATTTTGGGGTTCCACTTTCTCGTCTGATGACCGAAGTGAACGCCTGCTTCTAAGAGCTGCTTCATAGTAATAACTGCCATAATTCAAACCTCCGTTTTTCCTCCCCGC
>JAZORL010000057.1:0-7071 GCA_045656625.1 Candidatus Scatosoma sp.
TCGACTGCCGAAACAGTCGATTTTTTTCATCTTCTTTATAACAATTCCTTGATAAGCTCGTCACGGCTCTTCACGGAAAAATAGGTCGGCGGGACGTCCAATATCGTCTTACATCCGTACATGCCCCCCTCGTTTAAGCGAAATACCGCTCTTGCACAAGCCACTAAAACGGACGCGGTAAACTCCGCGTTGGAGTCTAATTTCAAAGAATATTCAATCACGTGAGAATTTTCTTCGTGCAAACCTGTCTTGCCCGTACGTATTACAACGCCGCCGTGGGGAAGTCCGCTATGCTTTTCCTTCATCTCTTCCGCGGAAATAAAATGCACGGTCGTACGATAATCGGCAAAATAGTTGGGCATCGTCTTAATTTCCTGCTCGATGCGCGCCAAGTCCGCACCCTCTTTTGCTACGACAAAACATTCCCTTTCGTGCTTATCCGCCGTCGTCAAAACGGGATTTCCCCCATTTCTAACCGCTGCCAACGCCGAGGCTATGGGAATCGTGTACTGCCGTGCGTCCAAAACCCCTTCAATCCGACGAATTGCATCTGAATGTCCTTGGCTCACGCCCTTACCCCAAAAGGTGTAATCATTGCCTACGCTCAATACGGAATCAGAGTACAGTCTTGCCAAAGAGAACATACCAGGGTCCCAACCAGCGGAAACGAGCGCCGTCTTTTTCGCCGCCGCAGCCACCTTTTCCACGTTTTGCACGTGCATGGGAATATTGGCGTGGGTATCAAAGCTATCCACAACGTTAAAGAGTGCCGAAAGGGCTGCCGTTTGCTTGGGCAAATCGGTCGCACTGCCGCCGCAAAGGATCATAACGTCGATTTTATCCTGCATTTTTTCCGCTTCTTCCACGGAATATATGGGCAAACCCGTCAACGTTTTCACCGTGGACGGATCACGGCGCGTAAATACGCCCACCGCCGTTAAATCGGGGTTTTGACGAATTGCCAGCTCCACCCCTCTTCCTAAATTACCGTAACCGTAAATACCGATACGAATACTCATAAACATTGCCTCGATAGTTTTTTCTTGTCTTACATTATAGCATACGCGTTTGCGTTTTTCAAGCGTTCGCAAAGAAAAAATCTTGCCTTTTTCTTGATTATTTTTTATACCTGACTTTCGTTTGGCTTATAGGTAAAAAAGGACGGGCAGTTTGCCCGTCCTTCTAATCTTCTTTCTCTATTAGTACATTTCAATGTACGCATCGCGTTCCGCGCCGACGGAAACGTATTTAATCTTGCAGCCGCAAGCTTCTTCCAAATACTTCACGTAGTCAAGCGCTTCCTTCGGCAAATCCTCTACCTTACGGCAAGCGGAAATGTCGCAATTCCAACCCTTGACCGTCTTGAATACGGGTTTGCAATCGTCCAAAACGTCGATGAACGGGAAGTCGTGAATAATCTCGCCGTTCAGCTCATACGCTACGCACACTTCGATTTCTTCATAGCCCGAAAGGACGTCCATTTTCGTGAGCGCAATTTCCGTAGCGCCTTGGCAACGGATCCCATAGCGGGACGCAACGATGTCGAAGGGACCTACGCGGCGAGGTCTACCCGTAGCCGCACCGTACTCACCGCCGAGCTCACGGAGCTTTTCCGCCTTTTCACCGAAGTATTCCGCCGTGAAAGGACCTTCCCCTACGCAGGTGGAGTATGCTTTCATAATACCGATAGAATTGTCGAGTTGGAGCTGAGGCACGCCTGCGCCGATGGGTGCATACGCCGCAATCGTCGAAGAAGAAGAGGTGTAGGGATGGATACCGAAATCGATATCACGCATTGCGCCGAGCTGCGCTTCAAACATGATGTTTTTGCCCTGCGCATTTGCGTTCGTCAAGTACATGCCTACGTCGCACACGAAGGGAGCGAGCTTTTTGCCGTACTCTTCAAAGTATGCAATCATATCTTCCGTTTTCACCGCTTCCGCCTTATAGCCGCCGACTACCGTCAAGTTTTTCCATTCCACGATGTCCGCTACTCTCGCATACAAACGCTCGGTATTCAAAAGTTCGCCCATACGGAAAACCTTTTTGAAGAACTTATCCGCATAGACGGGGCCGATACCACGACGGGTCGAGCCGAATTTTTTACCAGCAAGACGGTCTTCTTCCAAGCAGTCCATCAAAACGTGATAGGGCATAGTAATAACCGCGCGATCGGAAATCTTCAAGTTTTCGGGCGTAATTTTGATACCGCCTTCCTGCAATCTTGCAATTTCGCCGCAAAGATGCTTGATATCGATAACCATACCAGGCCCCATAACGTTGACCACGTCTTCACGCAAAATCCCCGAAGGAAGCAAATTCAAAACGAACTTACCACGTTCATTGATAACGGTATGCCCTGCGTTGTTGCCGCCTTGATAACGACAAACGACGTCAAACTTTTCAGAAAGAAGGTCTACCATTCTCCCCTTGCCTTCGTCACCCCAGTTGATACCGCAAATAGATGTAAGCATATAACTACGTTCTCCTTTCGATTTTTCCCATAAAAAACGAGCTTTTCCGCAACACTTTGCAAAAAAGCTCTCTTTTTCCTTACTATGTTGCAATTAATTATACCGCTTTTTTTCTCGCTTGTCAACTCAAACAGCCCCTATTAAAAAATTTCACGGAATTTTTTTCGAACTATTGACAAGTTTATAGAAAAGTAGTATTATAATATAGTTAATAGTAGTAATATGATAAGGAGGTAACGTATGTATTGTAAAGAATGCGGTGAAAAGCTCACCCTGCGTTTTTGCGAGAATGAAGGGCTTGTCCCCTACTGCTCGAAATGCGAATCGTATATGTTCCCTTTATTCCCGATTGCGGTATCCATGGTCGTGACGAATCGCGCGCAAGACAAGATTTTGCTCGCAAAACACGTGGACGACGACGATTATATTTTGTTCGCAGGGTATATCAAAAAGGGCGAAAATGCAGAAAAGACAGTACCCAGAGAAATCAAGGAAGAGCTTGGCTTGGACGTGGTGAAAGCAAAATACACCTCTTCCCGTTTCCACGCCGTAAAGGATATTTTGATGCTGAACTTCATCGTTATCGTGGAAGAAAACAAGCCCATCAAGCTTGCGGTAGCGGAACTTTCCGAGGCACGTTGGTGCACACCCGAAGAGGCAACACAATTGATTCGCAAAGGCACGACGGCGGAGTATTTCTTGCACAACGCAATCCGTGAATTGAAGAAGAAAATTTAATTTTCACGCAAACCAAGGCGGTGGCTATCGGTCGATAGCCACCGCCTTTCCCTATCCTGCGCCTTCCCCTAAAAAAGTGTGCCAAGCCGCCGAATATTTTTCACTCACGCCGTTGACTTTTTCGTCGATTTTTGGTACAATATAAAAGATAATATCAAAAACGGAGTTCTTATGAATAAAATCGGGTTCGACAACAAACAATATCTTTCGTTGCAATCGGAAAAAATCCAAGAACGCATCGACGCGTTCGGGGACAAGCTCTATCTTGAATTCGGCGGCAAGCTTTTCGACGATTACCACGCCTCAAGGGTATTGCCCGGTTTTGAGCCTGACAGTAAGATTAAAATGCTCTTAAAGCTGAAATCGATTGCGGAAATCCTCGTCGTGATCAGCGCCAACGATATTATCAAAAATAAATATAGAAGCGACCTTGGGATCACCTACGACGCGGACGTTATCCGCTTGATCGATATTTTCAAGAGCAAGGGCTTGTACGTAGGCAGCGTGGTGATGACCATGTATCAATCCCAGCCCGCCGTAGACGGCTTTATCAAACGCTTGAATAACCTCGGTATCGCCGTGTACAAGCATTACGCAATCGAGGGCTACCCTTCCGACGTAGCGAAAATCGTAAGCGACGAGGGGTATGGGCAAAACGAGTACGTACCCACGACGCGCAGACTTGTGATTGTCACCGCACCCGGTCCTGGCAGCGGAAAAATGGCGACCTGCCTTTCCCAGCTCTACCATGAAAACCAACGTGGCGTCAAGGCTGGGTATGCAAAATTTGAGACCTTCCCTATTTGGAATCTCCCCCTTTCCCACCCCGTCAACGTAGCCTACGAAGCGGCTACCGCCGATCTCAACGACGTCAATATGATCGATCCGCACCATTTGGAAGCGTACGGCTCTTTGGCAGTCAACTACAACCGCGACGTGGAAATTTTCCCCGTGGTGTCGGCAATGCTCGAAAAGATTTTGGGGTACTCCCCCTACAAATCCCCGACGGATATGGGGGTAAATATGGCAGGCTTTTGCATCGTGGACGACGAAGCGTGCAAGTCTGCGAGCAAGGACGAAATCATTCGCCGCTACTATGCCGCACTTTGCGATGCGAAAAAGGGCAGAACGTCGAAGGACGTCGTTGCCAAGCTCGAGCTTTTGATGAGCAAGCTGGGCATTTCCAGCGAGAATAGAAAAACGGTGGCGGCGGCTTTGGAAAAAGCCGAATTGACGGACACGCCGTCCGTGGCAATCGAGCTTAACGACGGACGAATCGTCACGGGTAAAACGGGCGAGCTGCTCGGTGCGAGCGCCGCTTGTCTTTTGAACGCCTTAAAGGAACTCGGCGGTATCGACGATAAAAAGGAACTCATTTCCCCCACGATTATTGAACCTATTCAACGCTTGAAGGTCAAGCACATGGGCTCGGTCAACCCCCGTTTACACACGGACGAGGTGCTGATGGCACTTGCCATTTGCGCGGTAAGCGACCCGAAAGCAAAGAAAGCGATGGCACAGCTGGAAAAGCTGAGAAATTGTGAAGTGCACTCCACCGTTATGCTTGCCCACGTGGACGAACGGACTTTCAAATCGCTCGGTATGCACTTGACCTGCGAACCGCAACGCCAAGTAATCGTAAGCGAACAAGTATAATAAACCGCATAGAAAAAGCGCCCCTGAAGCTTTCCGCTTCGGGGGCGCAATTCTTTCATGTTTTACTCGGGGAGCTTCATATCCCCTTTCTTAATCCATTTCCATTTTCTCATAAGCTCGGAAATTAGAATATTCAATACCGCAGGCAAAACGATCATCAAAAGAATAATCCCTATGCCGCCGACAAATCCACTCGTATTTTCAAACAAATCGAACACGCCGACGAGTCCGCTCGTGCCCATACCGCCGCCCGACGCGCCGCATTTGAGCTTGAAAAGACAGGTGGACAAAGGTCCGCAAATCGCACTCGATAAAATCATCGGGAGCATAATAATCGGTTTTTTCATCACGTTCGGGATTTGCAGCATACTCGTGCCGATCCCCTGCGAAACCAAACCGCTCACCCCGTTTTCCCTAAAACTCGCTACGGCAAAGCCGATCATGTGACACGCGCAACCGACCGTCGCCGCACCGCCAGCAAGCAGCATTGCGTTTTCATTCCCTGCCGACACCTGCGTGGCAACCGCCACCCAAATCGCCGCAGACGAGGTAGGCAGGGTCAAAAGCACGCCCATTACCACCGCAATTACAATCCCCATGACAAAGGGCGTAATCTCCGTCGCAACCGCAATCCAATCGCCAAATTTATTGACAAGCTCGATAAACGGATAGGAAACAAACACACCACCGAAGGCAAGCAACAGCGTGCCAAGCGGAATAAGCAAAATGTCTAATTTCGTCTTCCCAGCGTACAAGCCCACGATTTCCACGACGAGCATTGTCGTCACGTACGCACCGATCGGGTTCCCAGGCAACGCCTTCGTACCCATAAGCGTTGTAATTGCGGCAAAACCGCCGCCGCTCGGCATAAGCTGATCCGCCCATGCGCCGATAAAGCCAGCCACCGCCGCCGAAAAGACAAGCAATTTATGCTTGCCAAGCGCGTGCGCAATCCCAACGCCGATCCCAGCGCCCATCAGCACTTTCGCAAGATTCGCAATCCCCGTCAAGGTTTCCCCGACGTAGTTGTCCCCGATTAAATCGGCAATTTGCGCCAAAATCGTGCCTGCAATCAACGTGACGAACAGCCCTTGCGCCATACCCGAAAACGCCGTGATAAACCAACGCTTGGGAAGGGACTTCAAATAGCCAAACACTCTCGAACCCTTTTTCTTTCCCGTGCTCATAAAAAACACACTCCTTTCATTAGGATATTTTGATTATAGCACACTTATTCGATAAAAAGCAAGCGATTTCAGCTAAATCGATAAAAATTTATCCATTCGATAAATTTTACCGAACGGACGGGAGAATAAGCAAACCGCCCGCCTTGATCGAAAGCAAGGCGGGCGGTCGTTTCTCTACTATTCCATTACAATGAATCACTAACGTCTTCTAAAGGAATACAACAATGAATATCAATTTAAAAAACTTTTTTCATATTTATACCTATTTATTCATATCGAAAAGCTAAAAAATCAGAAGCGGAATACGCAATATAAAATCCTTCAAAAATAAGATACATTTCCGCCGCGCCGAAATCCCATAAGGACGACGTTATTTCCACAACGTAGGTATTATTATAGCAACCGTAATATTTTACGAATAAATCGTTATAATCCCCTAACCGTTCCCCTTCGGCATTGAAAAAGCGATTTTCATACGCCTTATAGAAAGCGTGTTTGATATCATTTTCCACATTTACGTCTAATGCAGGGCATTCCCGCTTCGGTTGAAAATCAATCTTTCCCTGCGAAGGATTATCAAACGGTTTGCCGGCGCACACTTCGCCACTCTTATAATAGGAAACGTGCATTAAATCGTCGATGCTCAAATACTCCTTATCGTAGGCACTATTCAATCCATAAAACGCACCTTCACGTTCTAGCACCAGATTCTCGGACGTAGAATTATTCTCTTCGGAAACTATGCTATTTTCGGAAGTTTTATCTTTATCTTTGCTGCCGCAAGCCACAATACCAAACGCCATCATTGCCGCAATCATAATCGTTAAAATTTTTTTCATAATAAATTACCCCTCGTTTTAGGTTTTTAAAAAATCGGTAATATACGCCATTGGACGATACCTCCTTACAATATCTTCTGCTATATATTCCGATTCCTTCCCAGTTTTTTCCACTTGGCTTTTCATAATTATAGCATACCTTTATAAACAGTTCAAGACTTTTTTAATTTTTTCAGC
>JAZORL010000058.1:0-9864 GCA_045656625.1 Candidatus Scatosoma sp.
GTTTTTGAGTGCGGCGTACCGATTAAGGCAGTCGGGGTAGATATTACTCGTAAATGCACGTTCAAGGAAAATACGTTGGAGTGCCTTTCCCAGTTGAAGTCCGATAAATATAAGTTGTTGGTTAAAATGACGAAAATTTGGATTGCGCATAACGAAGAACGCGGACAACCGCCTACAATGCACGATCCTCTTGCGATTTCCACGTTATTCAACGACGAGTTTGTAACATTCAAGAAAGGAAATTACAAAATCTTTTTGAGTGATAAAGCTCGCGCGATGTCTTTGGCAGAAGAACACGGGGCGGAAATCGAATATGCTTCGGACGTGAACGTAGAAGCGTTTATGCAGTATTTGTGTAAAACGTTATCAAAAACAGACATAGGGTAAAGGAGGAAGTGATATGGAGAATAATATTTCTATCAATTCTGCGAAATATCAAAAAAAGAGAAAACTGATGAAATTTAAAGATGGGTTTGAGAATTTCTTAATTTCATCTTTGCCGTTTTTTGGCTTTTTGATTTTCGGCGCATTTCCAATGGTTGTATCCCTTGTGATGAGCCTTTTTGATATGCGTGATACAGATTTTTCTAAGGCGGTATTCGTCGGGCTTAAAAATTACAAAAATATGTTAAGCTTTAATGTGTACGGAAAAGATTTCTTATATACGTTTTTAACGGTTGGAATCTTTTGTTTATCCGTGCCTATTGGACTGGCGATTCCGTTGTTTATTGCATATCAGCTTAATAAAATTCAATTTGCAAAGCGTTTTTTCCGTTCAGTATTTTTTGTCCCTGCAGTTTGTGCGGTAACGATAATCGTAATTGTTTTTAAAATGTTCGTTGATGAGTATACAGGGGTATTTAATCAGATTTTGAAGGATTTGCATTTTGCGCCAGTCAAATGGATTACAGGTACGCCTGCAACATTTGGCATATCTATGATTATCGTATCTATATGGTCTGGGCTTGGATATGCTACCGTATTATTGCAAGCGGCATTTGCAGGTGTGGACGAGAGTTATGAAGAAGCGGCAAAAATCGACGGAGCGTCGTCAACGCAGATTTTTTGGAAAATTACTTTCCCTGCGATTACACCCACGCTTGGTTATTTGGTGACGATGCGTTTAATCGATTCGTTGCAACAAATGAGCTTATATTATCAGTTCGGCTTTGGTATTGCTAGCCCTCCTGAATGGACGGATGGATTATACGCTTACAATACTCCCGTAGTATACATATATCGTATGATTTTTTCGTATTCTTGGATATATGGGTACGGTATTGGCTCTGCGGCTGCATGGATATTGGCGTTGGTTATCTTCGTTGTGACGAGGCTGAATTTCAAATTACAGGAGAAGTGGGTAAGTTATGATTTCTAATATGGTAAATAATAAATTGCCTAAAAAATACGTTGTATTTAAAACGGCATATTTCTTTCTTTTTCCTATAATGGTGATATTGTCTTCAATTTTTCTTTTAGGGACCTTCTTCCGTTCGGCGGAAGGATATCATTCGAGATTGATTGCAACGATTTTATTTGTGCTGTGTTTCGTGATGGCGATAGGATTATATAATGCGAATAAAAAATTCGAAAAAAATGAAAGCTATAAAGCTTTTTCCTATCCGTTTATGAATAAGTTTAGCTTAGGTTCAATTGCGGCGTTAATTTTTCTAATGGTTATAACGTTGTTTCCATTTTACGTTGTAATTATTAATTCCTTGAAATACCCTGAAGAGGCGAATCATATAGGTTTTTCCTTTATTCCCAAATTAGGGACAACCTTTTCAAATTATGAGAAACTATTTTCTAATGCTGAAGGCATAGGGGTTAATTTGGTTACGGCCTTTATTAACAGTTTAATTTATGCAACTTTTCCCGTGTTGGCGGGGGTGCTCGTATCAGCGTTGTCTGCGTATGGATTTGCGAAGCTTAATTACAAGGGGCGTAGATTCGTTTATGAGTTTATGATTTTTACGCTTATGGTTCCCGGTTGTGTGACGATGTCAAGTTCTTACGTATTGTTTGATAGAATAGGTTGGACACAAGGCGTAGGGCTTTCTTTGCCACTCATTGTTCCGCGTTGTTTTGGTGCTATTGGGACGGTAATGTTCTTAAGAGAATATTTCAAGGGTATTCCTGATGATATGCTTGCGGCTGCAAGAATTGACGGTTGCGGGAAATTACGTATTTTTACGGCAATTATGATACCCCTTGGTGCACCAGCGTTGATTGCGCAATTTGTATTAGGATTTATCGGCGTATATAACGATTACCAAAATTCATTGATTTATTTGAAATATCGGGAACAATATACTATACAGCTTGCATTAGCATTCTATAATAGTGAGAAGACCGATAAGGCATTGGCGTCTGCAGCGGCAGTATTTGGCATTGTGCCTTTGTTGTGTATTTACGTGGTATTCCAAAATAAAATCATTTCTGGGATTTCTTTCTCTTCGGGGTTGAAGGGGTAAAGAATAAATAAACTTCATTAAAATTATATTAAAAGGAGAAAAAAGATGAAAAAGAAACTTTTAACAAAAGTAGTGTGTTCGGTGATGTGTTGCTCTACGTTGTTTGCAACGGCTTGTAGCGGTGCTAGCGCTAAAGGTAAAGCAACCCTTGACTTTATGTATACAGGGACACAAGAAATTTTAGAGCTTTTTAATAATTTGGTTAAAGAGTATAATTCTACGCAAGGCGATGTTGATAAAATCAAGGTTATGGCTATGCCCGTTCCTGAGGGCGGTATTGATGGGAAACTTTCCAACGTATTACCTTCTTCTAATGGCCCTGACGTTGTAGTTGGTACGGATGAATATTTTAAGAAGCATACTAAAAATATGTATGATTTAACGAATTCTTTCTCGTCTGATGTGCTTGGCGGCTTATATAAAGATCAAGAATCGAGATATCATTACAATAGAGCAAACGTTACTGCGCAACAGAGCGATCCTTTATACGGTTTGCCCGCGGTAAACGATCCTACCGTATTATATTATAATAAGACGGCATTACAGGCGGCTGGTGTTATTTGTATCAGTGTTGATGAGAAAGATATTGACGCATTCAACGCAGGGACATTGACGGATTATAACGGAAAGACGAAGGCAGACTACGGCTTGTCGATTGACGTACCTGCAAAAGGTTATTTCCGCAGCTCGAATCCTTACATCTTCAATGGTGTAGACTATAGCGGTGATACTTGGAGAAAGCCTACGGGTGCAACTCTCGTATTCAACGATCGTATTGCTATGAGCTGGGATGAAGTAGAAGATTTGGGTATGCTGCTTACGAAGAAGAAGAACAGCAACTCTCCTACGGATTACGGTTATTATACGGAGTGGTGGTTTAACTACGCATGGAGCGTTGGCGGTGACTGCTTGCAAGATATGAACGGTCAAGGTGAATTCACCTTCTCGTTGCCCGCAACGGTTGCTAATTATATCGTAACGGAAGGCAATACTTATACGGGACTTTATACGGGGACGACCTATAACGCAGGGGAAACGATCGAGCTCGCTGACATTATCAATGCGAATGCAGGCGATACGATTTCCTATAAAACGGATTCTAATACCGCATTCTATTACACGGTAAACGACGTTGTTGCGGAAGTTCGTGCAGATATTACCTCAAAGAAAGATAGCGGTGTGCTTAACGAATTACCTTGTACGCAAGACGCATTTAAGCGTTTCTGTATGCTTGCAGGTGTTGGTGGTTTGAACGTTTGTCCTTACCCCAGCGCATTCAACGGCACGTCTTCCGTGCAATACTTCTCGTCTGGCGTTCTTGCAATGCTTGTGCAATATTATTCGAACTATAGAATTATTGATGATTCTTCTAGGTTTGATTGGGGTATCGCTCCCTTGCCTATTTATAAGCAATACACGAGCGCAGATCCCATGAATGACGAAGTTGCAGTGAAAGGGCAGGCGGCGAACCACTCTCTTGGCTATTACGCGGCGATTAGAAAGGGTACGCCCATTCCTGAACAAAGCATCAAATTTGTAAACTGGTTAATGACAAAAGGACAAACTTATGCGGCACAAAAGGGCTATGTATCTGCACAAAAGGCCGACCAAGCAGTTGCTATTGAAAACATGGCGAAAAAGATTGGGACGTCGAGTGCAATGGCGGTTGTAGAATCTTCTGCTGTTTCTCGTGCAGGTGACTGGTGGTATATGCCGGATAGAAGCTGGATTGACAATTGGGCAAATCCGTTGAATGATAAGGTACGCTACGGTTCGATGTCTTTCAATGATTATATTTATGGATATACGGAGGTTTCCAATAAAGCATTGAGGGCTTATAAAAACTAACTTGCTTATAAAAGGAGGGGAAATACCATGAAACTGAAAAAAATTGTATCTTTAATTTTATTTGGTGCAGTTTCTTTAAGTGCTTTTTCTGGGTGTGGAAAATCTAACGATTTGTATAAGAAATTGAAAGGGGATAAAGTGTATTTAAATTACGCTACTGGCATGGATGAATTTGGGAATTTCAATAACGATTTATATTCCTATAATCAAATGTCTGCAATTGGGGCTGACCCTGGTGCGATATATGTTCCCGAGGAACGCGATGCGGAAAACGGCGGATATTATTACATTTATGCAACGGGTGGATTGAAAGAACAATTCGGTTGGAACGGTAATCCAGGTCTTAACGGTTATGATGAGGACGTGGATACGCTTGCGGTAAGATGTTTCCGTTCTAAAGATTTAAGCACTTGGAGCCTTTGTGGTAGTGAACGCGGTTATTCTATCATCGGCAGAGAAAGCGATTGGGAAGAATGGACGATGCGTACGCCTTGGGCTCCCGAAGTTGTGTATAACGAATCGGAACAAAAGTATTATATGTTCTATTGTATGGCGTCGAAATTGCGCGAAGAAGGCGAATTGAAGATAGCAGGCGAGTGGGATACTGCAACGGACACTTCTAAATATCCGCGTGACCATAGAAACTATATCGGCATTGCTACTTCCGAAGCGCCTAACGGACCGTTTACGCCTTTGGCAAGAACAGAAACTGTAATTATTGACGGGGAAGAAGTTGAGCAAAAGGTTCCTTGTATTAATTTCCCTTTAGCGTTTGACATCGAAATTGAAGAAAAAGACGACTTGATGCCAATGATTGATATTAGCCCGTTTATTGATGATGACGGCACGTTATATCTTTATATGAAATATTCGGGAAACGGCGGTATTTACGGTGTTAAAATGTCGCAGGACGATTGGACGAATCCTGAATATGATACGTTCACTTGCTTGTTAAAACGTGGATATACCACGGTAACAAGTGCGTCGGGTAAAGATGCTATAACCGATGTGACGGGGCAGGGTGAGATTTCCGAGTCTATTATCGAAGGTCCTCACATGATTAAGTATAACGGCGAATACTTCTTAACGTTCTCGATGGGCGATTATCTGAAGCAAGATTATGCCGTATATCAATCGAAAGGAACGTCTCCCCTTGGGCAATTCACTCGCGTTGGCGAAGGAACAGGCGCACTTGTAATGTCGGGCGTTCAAACGAATAACTTCAAAGGAACGGGGCATCACTCGTTCGTTTACGATGGTAAAGAACATTTCATTATTTATCATTCGCATCAAAGTACGGAAACTTTCGGTTCGGATAGATATTTGCACGCTGATAGAGTTACCTTTAGAGAAGTCAATGGCGAAACGATAATTGTCTCCAACGGACCGAGCAAGAGCTTGCAATGGTTGCCGGAACAAGCAGGGGAATATTCCAATATTGCTTCTATGGCGAAAATTACCGTAAGCGGCGGTTCGGGTGTTGAGTATCTTAACGATGGGTTGTTGCCTTATTATACCTATAACGAAAACAACGTATTTGAGGTTAATGATACAGTTACGGTAACGTTAACGTTTGAACAACCTGTTTCGGTAGTATCTCTTATGGTATATAACTCATTTAACGAGAACTCGGCATTCTCGCAAATTAGACTGACTGCGTTTGAATTGGCTGAACAACCTACGTGGGCATCAAAAGATTTTGATTATGCGGTAATTGAGAATTTGCAGTTCCCTACGATTTATTATGATGAAGTCGAAGGTGATGGCAATAAATATATCAATTGCGCGCCTGCCGTAGCGGAATTTAACGAAATTAAAGTGAATTCGATTTCGTTTATGATTGAAAAGGATGCTCGTATTAAAGAATTTGATAAAGCGGGTAACGTAAATACGAAATTGAATTTGACGGAAATCGCTGTTATAGGGAGGGCATAAGAATGAAAAATATTAAGAAAATTCTTATTTCAGTATGCTCTGTATTAACCTTGACTTGTAGCGTTGCAGGGATAACGGCTTGTAAAGACAAAGGATTTACGGCAAATCCTGCCGAAAACGGATACGAGTATAAATATACGACTAACTATGAAGGCGAAAATGACCCCGGTATCGAAATCGACGGGGTATTGGATGAAGACGTTTGGCAAAATAAGAAGTGGTTTACGAACGCTTTTTATACGGATATAACCGGTACGATGCCGAAACTTGCCGTAACAGCATTTAATACTGAATACGGCGTATATATGGCTGCCAAAGTTCAAGATGGAAACGTTGTTTACAGCGGTAGTCTTGATCAGTCCAAAAATACTACGTTTGAGTTTTATTATTACGCGGATAAATCGGATACCGTATTGGGTGACCGCGATTACTCTACCCGACATGCGTTTATGATGGATTGCGGTGGAGAATTGTATTCTACGTGTGAAAGAATGAAGCGCGCCGTAGTTGTGGACGGTGTCGTTAATAGCGGCGCAACCACGGGCGCGACGGTGGAAATTTTTGTGCCTTGGTCAGAAATGCGTATTGACGTATCGGACGGAGTATATCCTCAAAAATTATTCTTGTTGCCTGCGTATAGACCTATTTTGAAGGGAAATACGACCTCGACGCAAATGTTCCCCGTTCCGCTCAATCCTATGCATCACATGAAAAACTATTATGTTTTTGACGATAACGGATATACGGATCCAGATGCAGAAGGCGTGATTATCGGTGACGCGAGCAATGGTGTTGCTAAATCTGCGAATTGGGATATAGAAAACTTGCCAGAAGGTAAGCTTTCCGTAACTACGGGTGTGGAATTTAATACGATTTATTTCAAAGACGCATTCGCGGAAAACTTCATGGCTGAAACTACTATTTATCCCTTCGGCGGACCGGAAGGCTATGCTGGTCGTTATGCGGGATTCTTCCTTTTGGCAACAAACGGGAATTATTACACTATGATGTTGGATATGCGCGAAAACCGTTTGGTACAGGCATCGGACGGCGGAAATACCTTGAATGCTTTCGGTTTAACAACGTTAACGGAAGCGCATAAGTTCTGGGAGCAAGTAACCAAGGTTACGGTAGATAATCCCGACGTAGTGGATGGAGCTACTCCTTATGAATCGGGAGTTCGTTTCAAGATTATTAAAGATAGAGCAAAAATTCACTATTTCGCAAATGATATATATTTGTATTCGGAAACATTGGATTTCGTACAAGGTAGAGTGTACGCAGGGCTTTTCAATATGAATGTATATGCGGAATATCAAGATTATTCGTTTACGGCGTTGACCGATGAAGAATTAAATGCTGAATTAAATTATTGCAATATCTATAATGTCGAAGCGAAAACTACGACAGCCGGCGGCTATGTTGAAGCAAGTAAAGATTATGCGTTGGCTGGCGAAAGTATTGACGTTAAAATAGTTACCGATTCTGGCTACAAGGTATCCAAAATAACGTGTAACGGCGAAGATATTACGCAAGTAGTAAGCGAAACAGCATATAACGGTATTTATACTCTTGCAAATATCAACGAAACGACGGAAGTAAACGTTGAATTTGCAAAAATTGAAAACGCAGTAACTTATAAAGGGCTTCTTGTTCTTACGAAGGAGGATGCTCAAAAAGAAACCGTTGCTGCTGATATTACGTTGGTAAATAAAACCGCCAACGAACAAAGATATGAAGCGGTTTCTACAACTAATTATGGGTTTGAAGTAAAAGTAGAAGCGGGCGAATACAAATTATTCGTTGAGAATTATATCGGTAGCTTACCTATTACGATAGACGCAAGCGTAACGGAAACGGTAGAAATCGACCTTTCCAATATGACGTCGGTAGAAGCAGAAGTAGAAAATTTCGCTTGCAATCTCTCTGGCGACTATAAAGAATTTACGATGGGCGCAGAAGCCACGAACCACAATCCTCACTTTGAAGCAACGGCAACTTTCTTTGGTGGCGAACCGGATGGTAAAATTGGGTTTGAGTTCACCGCAGAAGAAGGAAAATCCTTGCAATTTGTGTATAACAAAGAAACGAAGCGTTTTGGTTTCTATAATGGCGCAGACGGCGCAAGCGACTATCGTGAATATGAATTGAGCAACAATTTGTATAAGAGTTCAGGTGTAAACACGATTAAAGTTATCTACAACGGCAACAGAACGTTTGAAGTCTGGATGAACGGCGAAAAAGTAATGCAAAATACGGAGGACGCAAGATTCAAAGACAGATTTACGATGGGATGGAACTGTGGCGCGTATGCACATTCGCAAGGCTCTGGTTATCCCTTTGAGTTCTGGGGAACGAGTACGATAAACCTCCGCGCAACGTTAAAAGTAAAAGCGTACGCATCTGACGGTAGCGATATTATGGAATTTACCTGTGAAACAACTGGTGGATATACGGGAGTGCCTGAAGTGAGTGAACCGTATTCGTTGGGAACGGAGATTTACCAAGGCGCGTCGATGACCATCAATGAGAATGGTATAATTGCTTATTCTGCGCAGACGCTTGGCGCGCAAGTCTTTGATGCTGTAGAAATTGAACAAGGTGCGGATTTTGTAATTTATGCAACGGTAGTTAGAGGAATGACGGCGCAAAACGCAGGTTTTGTGGTAGGCTCGCTTGGTGCAGATAATACGAAGCACTTGTTATTCCAATGGAGAAGAGGTCAAGGCGACTTCTACGTATGGAAAGATTTAAGCGGTTGGGCAGGACACGCAGATAATGTCTTTAAGACCAGTATCGGAACGGAAGAGGCGAAGATCGCGCTTGTATATACGGACGGTATGTATTACGCCTTCTTGAACGGCAAATGGGTATGTCGTTTCGGCAGTTCGTTTGATAACGGTTGGGGTGGTACGCTAAATGTCGCTGATATAATCGGCGCAGATGGCAAACTTAAAATCGGCTTGTCGGTTGCCTACGGTACAGCACAATTCTCGGAGTGGGGCTATTCAACAGACGCAGCTGTCATTAGCAGTTACTTTAGTGATGAACCCGACACTCCCCCTGTAGTAAACCCTGATGGAAGTGCCAGCTACAGCGAATACGCAGAAGTAGAAAACTTCGCTTGCAACATTTCTGGCGATTACAAAGAATTCACGATGGGCGCGGAAGCTACGAATTATAACCCTCATTTTGAAGCGGTAGCAACGTTTAACGGCGGCGATGCCACTGGTAAAATCGGTTTCGAGTTCACCGCAGAAGACGGAAAAGTATTGCAATTTGTGTACAACAAAGAAACGAAGCGTTTCGGTTTCTATAATGGAGCAGTAGGGGCAAGCGATTACCGTGAATATGAGTTAAATAACGATTTGTATAATGCTACGGGTGCAAATACAATAAAGGTTATTTATAACGGTAACAGAACGTTTGAAGTATGGATGAACGGTGAAAAAGTATTGAATAAAACAACCGACTCAAGATTCCAAGACAGATTTACGATGGGTTGGAATTGTGGCGCATACGACCATTCGCAAGGTTCAGGCTATCCCTTCGAGTTCTGGGGAACGAGTACGATTAACGATCGCGCAACGTTGAAAGTAAGAGCATA
>JAZORL010000059.1:0-2207 GCA_045656625.1 Candidatus Scatosoma sp.
TCTCTAAGCGACTTATATTCCGTTTCCGAAGTATAAACGTTGACGTAATCCAATACATTTAAGTTTGTAATCTTTGCATGAACTTCATTACTTACGCCCTGATAATCGTTTTCGCTAAGGAAAATCAAAAGTCTTTGATCGTCGCCCTTTCTGTTGTGGATATTCGTGACCGTCACGTATTCCGTTACGGGTTCCTTTTCGTACCATATGCCGTTCACGAAATACAACTTAACCGCAGGCAAATAGTGTCCGCCAAAAGGCGCACCTGCTTCAATCGTAAACGTTGTATATTTCTCACCTTCTTGTACAGCCAACAAACTTTCATCATAAAGGAAAGTAATGGAGTTTTCATTATCACTTTGTAATAAGGTCATGTTGTTCAAAAGCTGCCCGTTGATTTTTACAAAATGTCTAACGTCGGCAATCACCGCGGCATCAAAACCGCCTTCGTTTCCATCATACGCTTTTGCATTAAAGTTTTCGCTAAATATAAGTCTTACTGCACGCGTTGTGCCGCCTTGTCCCCAAACGCTGTTGTTGTTATCGTTATGAAGGGCAACGAAAGAAACGTCGGGCGTACCAAGCGTAGGAACGTTAGGTTCTACGGGCGTTTCAGGCTCTGCGGGTTTTACCGTCGTCCATGACACCGCCCAACCATTTGCAGTGGTATCGGTGGATTGATAGGTATTATTATAATACGTAACGTCTTCACTCACTACATACGTCGTATAATCATTCGTCGCAGCAGGGAACTGTGCGCCTGCTTTAATTTCTACTGCGTAAACCGCCGTACCGTGATAATTGCCGTCAACAGCAAAACCGATAGCGTTTGCTTCGTCCCACATATGCGCCTGCGCTTTGCCTTGATAAATTTCTCTAAGCGTCTTATATTCCGTTTCCGAAGTATAAACGTTGACGTAATCTAATACGTTTAAGTTTGCAAGCTTCGCATGAACTTCATTATTTACGCCCTGATAATCGTTTTCGCTAAGGAAAATCAAAAGTCTTTGATCGTCGCCATATCTATTGTGGATATTCGTGACCGTCACGTATTTCACAACGGGATCGGGATCAGGAGTAGACTCCGTCGCTTGCCACTTGCCTTCTACAAGGTACAACGTACCCCCAGGGAAAACGTCTCCGTCAGCTTCCACGCCCGCCGCAATACTAAATACCGCGCCATCTGCAAGGTTACACGGATAAATAACGGAAAATGCATCGCCCGTATAGCCAAAATAAGTCAATACGTTTGCACCCTCACCGTTTGTTATGGTAACACCATTCCCAATAACGGATTCCATATTTTCCCATCTACCATTAATGGGCACTGCTTCTCCCGTTGCTTTATCAACAACGTTCAGCGCAACTTGCTTTTGCGTATCACCCCAACTCACATTGTTTTTATTTTGGTCGATCGTGACCGTGACCGTAGGAGCTTCTGCTTTTGCGACATTCGCATTTTGTATACGGATGCCTATACCAAGGCATATCATACATACAAGCGAAAGAAACGTACAAATAAGCTTTTTTAATTTCATCATTTATCTCCTTTATAATTTTTTTGCTTCCGTTATCCTTTAATACCAACAGCCGCTACACCTTCCATAAGTTGTTTTTGGAAAAGGCCAAAAAGCAAGATGCAAGGAATGGACATAAGTACGCCCAGCGCCATTTGTACGTTGGGGAAATAGGTCGTACCTTCTCTTGCGAACTCTTGATAAAGCGCAAGCGACAAGGTATAGCTCATGGGATTATCCCCTACAAACATAAGCGGCGTTTGGAAATCGTTCCAAAGTGCCATAAAGTTGGTGACCGCAAGATAAATAATAATCGGTCTTACAAGCGGCATTACAATCGACCAGTAAATTCGAATCGAGCTCGCACCGTCAATAATTGCCGCTTCGGAATAGGACTTAGGGATTCCGCGCATAAATTGTCGAATCAGGAAAATATTTGTCGCACCGCCGCCAAACCAAATCGGCACCCATAAAGGAAGCAACGTACCCGTCCAACCAAGCTTTGCATAGATGGTAAACAAAGGCACGCCCGTTACCGTACCAGGCAATAACAGCGTTGCCAAGATTAAGGTAAATACCAGGTCTTGCCCCCTAAACTTTACCTTACTCAGCCCGAACGCCGTCAGCGACGACATCAAACAAACACCCGTAATATTCAGCACGCACACCAACAACGTATTCTTTACGTAC
>JAZORL010000060.1:0-6635 GCA_045656625.1 Candidatus Scatosoma sp.
GCGCCAGCGGCATGGCAGGGTAGCGGAGTGCGGTTGAGATAAACGCTGAAAGCATCTAAGCGTGAAACTCGCTTCAAGATAAGGTATCCCTGAAGACCCCTTGAAGACAACAAGGTTGATAGGTCGGAGGTGTAAATGCAGCAATGTGTTAGCTGACCGATACTAATAGGTCGTTTGGCTTGATCTCAATTGAATTGAGAGAAAAGCTTTATTTACTATGAATCTTTACATTCATAAAAGAAAATCTATAATTTTTACGAGCTCAGATATGAGAAAATCACTTTCGTATAAATTTGCTATGTAGTTGTTAATCTTCGTGGATTAAGACAAACGTTGTATGTATGCTGCGGAAGCGCAGAGTATATAACCATAGCGGTGACGATGGCAAAGAGGATCCACCTGTTCCCATTCCGAACACAGAAGTTAAGCTCTTTTACGCCGAAAGTACTTACGGTTAACCGTTGGGAGGATAGGTAGCCGCCGCTTTTCAAAAGCCCCGTTCTTTAAGAACGGGGCTTATTCTTTTGCTTATTTTTTAGATAAAAAGTGTTGGGATAAAATATCCCTCTTGATTTTTTAATTGCGTTAAAATCTTAAATGGGCGTACCATGTACGCGTTGAAAAGAAAAAAGGTCGAAATTCTAACGTTAGAATTTCGACCTTTCTACACATAAAATTTCATTAGCATCTAAATCCAATTCCGTGCAAATTCGTGAAAGAGTATCCAATGCAGGCATACTCCGTCCTGTGATATAATGAGAAATCATAGATTGGTTTACCCCAATTCGTTTTGCAAGCTCTTCTTGCGTGATTGTTCTTTGTTTTAATGCCTCGGCAAGTGCCTTTTGAATGTTTTCTAACGTGATCATGCTTTATTACCTCTACTAATATTTTATTACTATTACCAATAAAAACACTTGACTTATTGGTATTACCAATGATAAAATATTGGTAACTTAACGGTTTTCTTCGTCTAAATACTATCGAATTTATTTTTGGAGATAAAAATGGGTGAATTTGAAGATTTTGTTCGTGATTTTAAGCAAAAAGTAGGGCTTACTAAGAGAGTTGTAGTAAAAAAAGAAGGATATATGCTTGGTGCGAAAGATGAATCTGCTGAAATATTGCAGGAAACACTGGGGTATAAATTATATAATACACCAGGACATATCAAGACGGGTTTTCCAATAGTAGGTTATGAGACGGTTAAAAAACGTTTAAGCGCACAAGGTATCGATTTGTACGTTGAAGATATGTCGGAAGAGGAAATTTATAATTATATGGTGGATCATAATTATACAGTTAGTTTTGAAGAGGAAGATGAAACGTTATCTATCCTAAATGCGCTTTTGGAGGGGCGTGATCCAACCACGGGTCATCTTATTGAAAGGAATTCGTTTTTATACGACGTTGCGGTGCAAAACGCTATTGCACAAGCGAGGGATGTTTTTGTAGAGAAAACAAGCAAAAAGAGAAAAAAATTTAAAAAGCAGGAAAAAACCATTTTATATAAGGGAATTCACGCAATAGTGGATGATGATGGGGAAATTCAAACAAATATGGAGCTTTTTGAGGAACTTCGTGCATGGAGATGGCAAACCGCAAAAAAAGATAAGATTTCGCCGTTTATGGTTTTTCACGATAAAGCGCTTGTTGCTTTTGCAACGTACTGTCCGTTAAATCGGGGGGAATTTCTTCAAATATACGGTGTCGGAGAACATAAATATAAAAAGTATGGCGAAGATGTGATGCAAATAATTGCTAAATATAGAGAGTAAAGCGCTTACAAAAGACCGAGCAATCGCTCGGTCTTTTGCATAAATGTTTTTATTAAATAACACTTTTTGTGTTGATAACGTTTACGTGCATGAAGTCTTTCCTTGCCGTAAAATACTTGTTCTAAATTGAGAAATTTTCCAATTTCCCTCTTGTCAAAGGGCGTAATTTATGGTACAATAATAGGCAAATAAAAGTGTGAAGGAAATCCTATGAAATTTATTCATTTATCCGATTTGCATATTGGGAAAAGAGTCAACGAGTTTTCAATGCTCGAGGACCAAGAATATATTTTGGCGAAAATTTTACAGGTCGTTGACGAGGAAATGCCTAACGGCGTAATCATTGCAGGGGACGTTTATGATAAGAGTGTGCCGTCTGCGGAAGCCGTGCGCCTTTTCGATGATTTTTTGTATCGGCTTGCAAAGCGCAAAATGCCTACCTTTATCATTAGCGGCAACCACGATTTCCCCGAAAGAATTGCGTTCGGTTCACGCATAATGGGTGTGAGTGGGATTCATCTTTCTCCCGTTTATAACGGCGCAGTCGAGCCGATTGTTTTACAAGACGAATACGGCGACGTTTGCATATATATGTTGCCCTTTATCAAGCCTGCGCACGTGCGGAAATTTTATGAAAATGAGGAGTTCAACTCGTACACGGGTGCTATGTCCGTGGCGATTCAGCATATGAACGTGGACGAAACGAGGCGCAACGTTCTGATTACCCATCAATTTGTGACGGGTGCATCGAGGACGGAATCGGAAGAGGTGTCCGTCGGGGGCTCCGATAACGTGGAGGCAAGCGTTTTTGCACCCTTTGACTACGTTGCACTCGGGCATATCCACCGCCCGCAAAACTGCGGTGACCCACGGATTCGCTATTGTGGTACGCCGCTCAAATATTCCTTCTCCGAAACGAAAGACAAAAAGTCGGTCACGGTGGTGGAGCTTGGCAAGAAGGGGGAACTTTCGGTGCGAGAAATTTCGCTTGTACCCAAGCGGGAAATGCGTGAAATCAAAGGAAAATATGCGGAGCTGACCCTTAAAAGCTATTACGAAAATACGACGTATACGGAAGATTATATGCATATTACGCTCACGGACGAGGAGGACGTTCCCGATGCGATTGGGAAGCTGCGTGCTGTATACAAAAACTTAATGAAGCTTGATTATGATAACACGCGCACGAGGACGCAGTCGCAAATTACTGGTGCGCAGGACGTGGAAACGAAGAGCCCTATCGAGCTTTTCGGGGAGTTTTACGAGGCGCAAAATGGTCAAGAAATGACAAAAGAACAGCGTTCGTTCGTATGTGATTTAATTGAAAAGATTTGGGGGGAAGAAGTATGAGGCCGTTAAAACTCGTTTTATCCGCATTTGGACCGTATGCCGATCGGACGGAATTGGATTTTGAAAAGCTGGGTGAAAACGGCTTATACTTAATCACGGGCGACACGGGCGCAGGCAAGACGACGATTTTTGATGCGATCACGTACGCCCTTTACGGGGACGGCAGCGGTGCAAACCGTGAACCGTCGATGTTCCGCTCCAAGTACGCAAAAGCGGACGTGCCGACGGAAGTCGAATTGACCTTTCTTTGCCGTGAAAAGGTGTATAAAATCACGCGTAGCCCTGAATATGAACGACCCAAAGCACGTGGTGAAGGGGTGACCAAAAAGCCTGCGGACGTGACCCTGGTGTGCCCGAATGGGGATATTGTCACGAAGGTGGGGACGGTAGCGAGTGCAATTCAAGAGATTATCGGGATTGATAGAAATCAGTTTTTGCAAATTGCCATGATTGCGCAGGGGGACTTTTTGAAACTCCTGCTTGCGCCGACGGAAAAGCGTATTGAAATCTTCCGTCAAATCTTTAAGACGGAAAATTATCGGTATTTGCAGGATCGCTTAAAAGAAGAGTATACCTCGATGGAAGGGGAGCGTAAGAGTATGCGCGCGAGCATACAACAGTACGTGAACGGCGCGGTTTGCGACGAGGAAGAACCCTTAAAAATCGAGTTAGATAGGGCGAAAAAAGAGGAAATGAGCGTGGCGGATACTATTCTTCTTCTTCAAAAATTGATTGAAGGGGATTACGTACGCAAAAATCTTGTAGAGCAAGCGGAAAAAGAACAGCAAAAGAGCTTGGATGAAATCAATCTTCTGATTGGTAAGGCGGAAGATTTTGCGAAGGCAAAATCGGCATATTTAGAAGCGCAGTTGAAAATGGATGCGGAGAATAAAAAGCTCCAAGAATTGGACTTGGCGTTAAAGGCGGCGCAGGAAAAAGCTAAAGAAACGGATGGTCTTGAAAAACGGATTGCAGCTCTTGAAAATGATCTTTCTAAATACAAGGAACTTGCGGATAACGTAGAAAAATTGCAAAAATGCAAGGACCGTGTATGCGATGAAGAAAAGGAAAGAGGGAAAAAAGAGGCTGACAAAGTGCGCTATCAAGAGGCTTTGGATAAATTAAAAAAAGCCGTAGAAGAGCATAAAGACGCAACGGAAATCAAGGCAAATAAGGCGACGGAAAAGGAAAAAGCCACCGAGCGTTTGTCGGCGCTTGAACAGGCGAATAATGATTTTTCGGCGTATCAGACTCTTTTGACGGCGTTACAAGTCCAACAAGCCGATTATGAGAAGACGAAAGCAAGATATGCGCTTTTGAATGAGGAATATACAGCGAAAAACCAAGCCTTTTTAGACGAGCAAGCAGGCGTTTTAGCGGATGGTTTGCAGGAGGGCATGCCTTGTCCCGTGTGCGGCTCGAAAACCCATCCTTGCCTTGCTAAAAAAGCGGAAAACGCACCAACGGAAGCGGAATTGAAGCAAGCAAAGCTTGCTTTGGATGAGGCAAACAAGAAAATGACAGAGGCGAGTCAGCTCGCCGCAACAACGCGTGGGAGAGTGGAAAGCGGTAAGACTGCATTAGAAAGCGTATTGGAAAAGCTTTTGAATAATCCCGAAATCAAAGGCGCGGGACAGTCGATTTCGCAAGCGATTCAAATGCAAAAAACTGCGTTGGTGGGTATCAATGACGAATTAAACAAAGCCATCGAAGCGGAAAAGTTATTTAAGAGTGCGCAGGAGCGGATTCCCAACGGCGAAAAAGCGGTGAAAGACGTGGAAAATGCGTTGTTGGAACTGGAAAAACAAATCGCAGCGGGTAAAAAGGAAGCGGAAGGACTCGAAGAACAAATAGGGACGCAACGAGCGCACTTGCAATATCCCTCGAAAGAGAGCGCAGATGCGGAAATTGCACGTTTGCAAAAGGCTCGTAGCGAGATAAGAAGGGCACTTGAACAAGCGCAAAATGCGCATACGGAAAGCGAAAAAGCGGTAGCAGGGTTGCAGGGAAGTATTTTGCAGCTCCAAAAACAGCTTGCTGATGCGAAAGAGTTTGACTTGGAAGGCTTGCGCACACAAAAGGTGGCGGCAAGTGACAAAAAAGTGGAATTTGAGAAACAAAAGGAAGAGATTTCCGTCCGCATTAGTACGAACGAAACGACGGTCAAGGAGCTTGAAAGACAAAGCGGCAGACTCTTTGAAATGGAAAAACGCTTGCAATGGGTGAAGGCTCTGTATGCGACGGCGAACGGCACGCTCACGGGCAAGGAACGAGTGAAATTGGAAACGTATATCCAAATGACCTACTTTGATAGAATTATCACGCGCGCAAACACGCGCTTTATGGTAATGTCGAGCGGGCAGTATGAGCTTGTGCGTCGTAAGGAAGCGGAAAACAACCGCGCGCAAACGGGCTTGGATTTGGACGTAATCGACCATTATAACGGTACGGTGCGTAGCGTAAAAACTCTTTCGGGCGGCGAATCGTTTAAGGCGTCGCTCTCGCTTGCGCTTGGACTCTCGGATGAGATTCAATCTTCGGCAGGGGGGATTAAGCTGGATACGATGTTTGTGGACGAAGGGTTTGGCTCGTTGGACGAGGAAAGCTTGTCGCAGGCGATGAAGGCGTTGAATTCGCTCGCAGAGGGCAACCGTTTGGTGGGGATTATTTCGCACGTGGCGGAGCTGAAAGAGCGGATTGAAAAGCAAATCGTGGTCACGAAAGAGCGGACGGGCGGCAGCAAACTGACCGTGAGAACGTAAGGTTTTCTACTTTTGGACGACCATAATCTTATATAAATAATTTTTCGAAAAGGGCGTAAAATTATTGACGAAAGAAAAAAATTGTGCTAAAATGATATTTGGACGAATGCGGTTTGTCCGCTGTAAAACAGTCATAAAATAAATATTTTCATATATTGGAGGATCTCTATTATGGCAAACGTAAAAGTTGCAATCAACGGTTTCGGCCGTATCGGTCGTCTTGCTTTCAGACAAATGTTTGATGCAGAAGGTTATGAAGTAGTTGCTATCAACGACCTTACCAGCCCTTCCATGCTCGCTCACCTTTTGAAGTATGACACGGCACAAGGCAGATACAAATACTGGGATAAAGTAACGGCTGACGACGAAGCTGGTACGATCACCGTAAACGGCAAAACCATCAGAATCTACGCTGAAAAAGACGCAGCAAACTGCCCTTGGGCTGAATACGACGTTGACGTTGTTTTGGAATGCACCGGCTTCTACTGCTCCAAAGCAAAGAGCGAAGCGCACCTTAAAGCAGGCGCAAAGAAAGTTGTTATCTCCGCTCCCGCTGGTAACGACCTTCCTACCATCGTTTACAGCGTAAACGAAAAGACGCTTACGAAAGATGACACCATCATCTCCGCTGCTTCTTGCACCACCAACTGCTTGGCTCCTATGGCTAACGCTTTGAACAAGTTGTCCAAGATCAAGAAAGGCTACATGACGACCATCCACGCTTACACGGGCGACCAAATGGTTC
>JAZORL010000061.1:0-2404 GCA_045656625.1 Candidatus Scatosoma sp.
CCAAGCATTTTATAATCCGCCTTATCCACCTTTGCCGTGAAACGGATACCGCTTGAGCCAGCCGTTAAACGTACCGAAGCACCGTCTTCCAACTCAAAGCCCATCCATACTGCATAGAGCTGCGTAGCCTGGGTGAGCTTCAGCTTATACCCTGCAGGATACAAATTAGGAAGCGTATCTATGTCCGTCGTCCAGCCCACAAATACTTGTGAAAGCCCATCGTCCACCAATTTGCTATCCATGGACGGCAACTGAATTTGGTTGCTAGTATCCGACAAAAACGTCGTAGAGCCATTCATAAGCGTCACGTCATGAGGCGCCTCACCCGTCAAACCAGGATCCGCAAACGTAAGATTCATTACTGACTGAGTTGCTTCCGCAGCAAAAACAAGGTATTCATAATCCGCCGCAGTCGCAAGATATTCCGCGCCAAGCTCACACGTCAAGATGTTTTCCCAACCTGCAATATTGCTGTAAAGCTCTACCAAGCCCGTTGCTTCATCAATCATGCGATAAGCAAATCTTGCTTGATAAATTTCATTTACATCAATCTCTACGCCACTACCCGCCCAAGCAAACGATTCGCGCGTGCCCGTGTCTTTATTATATTTATGATACTCGATATAGAGCGTATTTGCAGGTCTTTGATAGTATACGTGCCAACTCAAATAGAAGGGACTGGTGTTGCCTTCATTGTACGAATCGCTCGTAATCTTAACGTCAAACGTAGCCGCCGAATCAGTTCCTGCTATTATTTCAGCATAAGACAATTCCAAAGAAAGGTCAAAGTAGACGTTGCTGCCAACGTATCCTTTATAATGGTCGCCCGAATTCGCAATCTTAATTTCGCCCGTTTTAAACGCCGTTTGCCCCTCGCCTTTCCCATACAAATCGGAAAGAACAAGCTTTTTAATCTGATCGTATTTCGCCGTTAATACAACTTTTTCCGTGATAGGCGTAGAGAAATCCCATTTTGCTTGACCGTTATACCAACCGTTAAATACGTATTTATACTCCCACGTTTCCTCCTTGCTCGGTGCAGCAGGCTCGGCAACCATGTGATTTTCGAAAACGATTACTGTATTTTGCGTTTCTCCATCGTCAAAGGTGACTTGATACGCTGCCGTAAACGTACCATTAGCCACCAACGTAATATCCTCCGTCACAGGCAAATCGAAATTATATAAATTATCTAAATCACCGTCTAAATACCAATTATAAACGTAAATGGTATTCTCGCCTTCTTTCTTCTCGCTGTACGCTTCAGGGTATGCAACTGTACGGTTGGGCAAAACAAATACTTTCGCACTGTCCGCGCCGTTTGCCAGTTCACCTGTAAACGTAACAATATGCATACGCGTCCATGTGGTTGCATGATTTTCCTTATTCACTACCTCTGACTTATAGTCCTCATTGTAGAATACGCAATCTTCACTTACCTCGTACGTCGTATAATCATTTGTTGCCGCAGGGAACTTCGCGCCGGCTTTAATTTCTACCGCGTAAACTGCCTTACCGTGATAATTGCCGTTAACAGCAAAACCAACAGAGTTTGCTTCCCCCCAAATTTGGCTTGTTGCGCCGTTTTGATAAATTTCTCTAAGCGTTTTATATTCCGTTTCCGAAGTATAAACGTTGACGTAATCAAATACGTTCAAATATTCAATCTTAGCAGTTATATCCGTGTTTGGATTCGTATAATCGCTGCCGCTAAGGAAAAGCAACAATCTTTGCCCTTCGACTACACCCTTTCTGTTGTGAATATTCGTAATCGTCACGTTTTCCACAACGGGTTCTACCGTCGTCCACGACACCGCCCAACCATTTGCATTGGTATTGGTAGATTGATAATCCTTATTGTAGTAAGTAATATCTTCGCTTACTACGTACGTCTTATGATTACTCGTCTCCGAAGGGAATTGTGCGCCCGCCTTAATTTCTACTGCGTAAACTGCCGCACCATGATAGGTTTCATCAATATGGAAAGCGATAGAATTCCCCGCACCCCATATCATGCCCGTGGCGTTGTTTTGATAAATTTCCCTAAGTGTCTTATATTCCGTTGCCGAAGTATAAACGTTGACGTAATCTAATACGTTCAAGTTTGCTACCTTTTCACGAAGGTTGCTGTAAGCAGTAGTGTAATCACTATGGTCAAGGAAAATTAAAATTCTTTGTCCCCAACCCTCACCGTATCTATTATGGATATTCGTAACCGTTACGGGTTCAATAGGATTTTCCGTCGTCCATTCTACTGAGTACCCATTGATATCTGTATTTTCCGACTGATAGTTTAAGTTATAGTAAGTAACGTCTTCACTTACTACGTACGTCTTATGATTACTCGTCTCCGAAGGGAATTGTGCGCCCGCCTTAATTTCTACTGCGTAAACTGCCGCACCAT
>JAZORL010000062.1:0-25882 GCA_045656625.1 Candidatus Scatosoma sp.
CGCGAAAAACTCACAAGCCTCTTCCACCGTCATATCCAGTACGTCGAAAATGCTCTTACCCTTGTACTTAACTTCCAACGTTTCCCGATTATATCTCTTGCCACCACACACCTCGCAGGGTACGAAAATATCGGGCAAGAAATGCATTTCAATCTTGATAATCCCATCGCCAAAACAATGTTCGCAACGCCCACCTGAAACGTTGAACGAGAACCTGCCTGCCTTGTAGCCCCTTTCTTTTGCGTCGGGCGTCATCGAGAACAAATCTCGAATGGCGTTGAAAACACCCGTATACGTCGCAGGGTTGCTCCTCGGCGTTCTACCGATCGGCGATTGATCGATATCGATTACTTTATCAAAATACTCCACGCCGTTTGCTTTGTCAAACCCACCGAGCTTATGCTTGGAACCATTGTGCGTATTCGACAACAGCGGATATACGATTTCGTTGACCAAGCTCGATTTTCCACTTCCCGAAACCCCCGTCACCGCCGTAATCAACCCCACGGGGATTTTCACGTCGATATTTTTGAGGTTGTTTTGTCTGCACCCACACAATTCCAACCACTTATCCGACGGCGCTTTTCTTACCGTGGGCGTGACAATTTTCCGTCTGCCTGCAAGATAATCGCCCGTGATAGAACGAGGCTCGTCCATAATCGCTTTTTGATCGCCGCAAGCCACGATTTCGCCACCGTGAATCCCTGCTTTCGGACCGATATCGACGATATAGTCCGCCGCACGCATCGTATCCTCGTCGTGTTCAACGACGATAAGCGTGTTCCCCAAATCACGCAAGCCCTTCAAGGAATTGAGCAGCTTTTCGTTGTCGCGTTGGTGTAAACCAATGCTCGGTTCGTCGAGTATATACAACACCCCCGTCAGCGCACTGCCGATTTGCGTTGCCAAACGGATTCGCTGGCTCTCCCCGCCCGACAGCGTGACCGCTGTCCTCGCAAGAGTCAAATAGTTCAAGCCCACGTTTCGCAAGAACCCTAAACGATTGTTGATTTCTTTGATAATCGCATCGGCAATCAAATGCTCGGTGGGTGTAAGCGTTTCCAAAAGCTCGTCCATGAATAAGCACAGATTGTCCACCGAAAGCTCGCAAAGCTCCCAAATGTTCTTGCCGCCAACGGTGACCGCCAACGCTTCTTTTTTCAAACGTTTGCCGTTGCAGCTATCGCAGGGAGCGCTCCGCATTACACGCTCGATGTCGCTTTTTACGCCGTCCGATGAGGTTGCGCCGTATCTACGCTGTAAGTTATTGACGTACCCCTCCCACGTCTTTCGAAAACTTCCCGAAAAGGAACGGGTTTGGTATTGCATATCTACCGCACGGTCGCTGCCGTACATTAAGATATCGTACACACCTTCGGGTAAATCCTTAACGGGCACGTCAAGTGAGAAATTGTACGCTTTGGCGAGCGCGGAAAGCTCCATCAACGCCATAGATGACGAGCCTAAATTCCAACCCGTGACCTTCATCGCCCCCTCGCGCAGGGTTTTGCTCTTATCAGGACAAATCAAGTCGGGGTCGACAAACTGCTTCAAGCCCAAGCCCGAACAAGTCGGGCAAGCGCCGTACACCGTATTGAACGAGAACATTCTCGGCTCGACCTCTTCCAACGACACGCCGCAATCGGGGCAAGCGTAATTGACGGAGTACAATTCCTCCACGCCGTCGCAGTCGATTATCACAAGCCCTTCGGCGAGCTTTAACGCCGTTTCCAAGCTGTCCGTCAAGCGTTTTTGAATGGTATCCTTGACCACCAAACGGTCGATTACCACGGAAATATTATGCTTAATGTTCTTTTCCAGCTTGATTTCTTCCTGCAAATCATAGACGATCCCGTCGATTTTCACTCTGCCGTAGCCGCTCTTTTTGAAACCTTGCAGCTCCTTGACGTACTCGCCCTTTCTGCCGCGAACTACGGGCGCATTGACCAAAATTTTGCTCCCCGTCGGCATAGACATAATCTTATCACAAATCTCGTCCACCGTTTGGCGGCGAATTTCTCTGCCGCATTTCGGACAATGGGGTACGCCGATTCTTGCGAACAACAAACGGAAATAATCGTACACTTCCGTTACCGTCCCAACCGTGGAACGGGGGTTTCTCGACGTGGTTTTTTGGTCGATAGAAATGGCAGGCGAAAGCCCATCGATACTCTCGACGTCAGGTTTTTCCATTTGCCCCAAGAACTGACGTGCATACGAGGACAAACTCTCCACGTATCGTCTTTGCCCCTCAGCAAAAATGGTATCAAACGCAAGCGTAGACTTACCGCTTCCCGAAAGCCCCGTAAACACGGTGAGCTTGTTCCTCGGAATCGTCAAATTTACGTTTTTCAAATTATTCTCTTTTGCGCCTTTAATTACGATTTCTTCTTGCATATTCTTATCCTGTTTCTCGTTCAACCCGTACACGGGTGCTTGTTTTGCCTATTTTTGCTTACTTCATCGCTTTGCGGAGCTTTAATTTCAGCTCGGCAATCTTTTCCCGAATCTCAATCGCACGCTCGAAATCAAGCTGTCCGCTTGCCACCTTCATTAAGGCTTTCAGCTTTTCGATTTCGTCGGGGATATCCTGCATCTTAATATCGTCGTCCGTCTTTTTCTTCGTGATATTTAAGGTGGATTTGACTTCCTTAATAATCGTTTTTGGAATAATGCCGTGCGCCTTGTTATATTCGTCCTGCACACCGCGACGGCGATTTGTTTCCCCGATTGCACGCTTCATGCTATCCGTAATCACGTCCGCATACATAATCACTCGGCCTTCGCTATTTCTTGCCGCGCGCCCGATTGTTTGAATGAGCGCTGTGTCACTACGCAAAAAACCTTCCTTATCCGCATCCAAAATCGCCACCAGCTTGACCTCGGGCAAGTCCAACCCCTCACGGAGTAGGTTGATGCCGCAAAGCACGTCAAATTCCCCAAGCCGAAGTCCGTTGACAATGTCGATTCGTTCGAGCGTGTCAATGTCGCTATGCATATATTTGACTTTGATTGCATGCTCTTTCAAATAGTCGGTGAGTTCTTCCGCCATACGCTTGGTAAGCGTGGTAATTAAGACCCTGCCCCCATCGTTTACCGTATTTTTGATTTCGGAAAGCAGGTCGTCAATTTGTCCTTTCGTGGGCTTCACCGTGATTTCAGGATCGAGCAAGCCCGTCGGTCGAATGAGCTGCTCCACCTTTTGCCCTGCCTGCTCCAATTCATACGGCGCAGGGGTTGCGGAAACGCAAATAAGCTGCGGTACGCGCGCATCAAATTCGTCGAACGTAAGCGGTCGATTGTCGTATGCCGCACGCATTCTAAACCCATAATCCACTAAGTTTTTCTTTCTCGATAAGTCACCGTGGTACATCGCGCGGATTTGCGGAATCGTCATGTGACTCTCGTCAATAAACACCAAAAATTCCCCCGACGGGAAGTAATCCAAAAGAGTGAAAGAGGGCTGACCTGGCTGTCTGCCGTCAAAATAACGGCTGTAATTTTCGATGCCGCTGCAATACCCGATTTCCCGCATCATTTCTAAATCGTGCTCGGTGCGCTGTTTCAAGCGCTGCGCTTCCAAAATTTTCCCGTCCTCTTCAAACGCACGGACTTCCCCTTTCAGGTCCTCTTCAATCATTGCGAGTGCGCCTTTCAGCTTTTCCGTGCCGACGGCGTATTGACTCGCAGGGAAAATCGCAACGTGAGAAAGCTCGTTGAGCTTGTTGCCCGTGAGCGCTTCCACCTCGTAAATCTTTTCAATTTCGTCCCCCCAAAACTCCAATCGAATCGCCACTTCGGAGTTCGACGCAGGGAAAATTTCCAACGCATCACCACGGACACGGAAGGTCGAACGCTTGAAGTCCACGTCGTTTCTCGCGTACTGCAATTCGATGAGTTTGCGCATCAACTCGTTTCTTTCCCATTCCATACCAGGCCGCAAGGACAAGGATAAACGAAAATATTCTTCCGGCGCACCAAGCCCGTAAATACACGAAACGGACGCCACGACGAGTACGTCTTTCCGCTCCATAAGCGAGCCGGTTGCGCTGTTGCGCAGCTTATCAATCTCGTCGTTCATACTCAAATCTTTTTCGATATAGGTGTCGGTTGACGGAATATAGCTTTCGGGTTGGTAGTAATCGTAGTAGGAAACGAAATACTCCACACGGTTTTCAGGGAAAAACTCCCGAAACTCGTTGCAAAGCTGCGCCGCAAGCGTTTTGTTGTGCGCAATCACAAGGGTCGGGCGGTTCACGTTTTTGATTACGTTCGCCACCGTGAA
The DNA here is from genome assembly GCA_045656625.1 of Candidatus Scatosoma sp. Taxonomy (GTDB): domain Bacteria; phylum Bacillota; class Clostridia; order Christensenellales; family Borkfalkiaceae; genus Scatosoma. The sequence continues at coordinate 4,286 of JAZORL010000062.1, forward strand.
GGTCTTGCCGCTACCCGTCACGCCGACAAGGACTTGCGTCCGCATACCATCTAAAACCCCTTCCGTCAGTTTCTCAATCGCCTGCGGCTGATCGCCGGTCGGCGCGAATGGGGAATGTAATTTGAAATCCATTATTTTTCATCTCCGCAGGATATTTTATAAACAAATGTTTGCTTACAGGCACTATTATAGCATAGACACGAAAAAAAGTAAAGAAAAAACGGATATTATTTAAAATATCCGTTTCAAAATCATACCGACGAAAAAGGCAACGGCGGCAGAGGCGACCGCCCAAAAAATTTTGCGGTAGGTTTCCCTTTTCATCTGCACGTAGCCGCGCTTGAAGGCATACCCGTTGGCACGCAGGGAAATCACGTACATTTTCTCCCCCTTGCGCTCGGAAGAAAGCAACTCAAAATAATCATCTAAGGCAAGCTCGCTTAAAATTTTTTCCAGCGATTCTTCCGTATAGCCTTTTTTCGGCGAAAACTGTGCCAAAAGCTCGGCAGGCGAGAGCAAACACACCCCTTTTTCATGGCAAAGTGCATACACCGTATTCATCACTTCCGCTTCGCGCCTACTCAACATTTTTCCTATTCACCCCGTACACGGTATGCCCATTTTTCCAAAAACGGACGTTTTTACGCATTTAGTATGTACGGGATCCCGCGTTCTTATGCAAAAACGCACCGCTCGGGTGCGTTTTTGCTTTGCGGTAGGTGATTAGTATCGTAATCAGCATATCCATAAGAAGTTTGGCGAAGGCAAGATTATCCGTATCGACAAAGCGCAAAAGTACATCAAAGTCGATTTCGGGCAAGGCGAAAAGACGTTTGTTTTCCCTTCTTGTTTCGAAATGGGTTTCTTGGAAATTAAATAGCAAAAACGAGTCGGCGAAACGCTGACTCGTTTTTGCTTGTACACATTCGTTTTGTTTTTAACCATCAATAACGATCAATTCTCTTTTTGTTCTAAATTTCTTCAAAATGTACACATTTTTGAGACAATTTTGTTTTGTTTATGTTTTGGATTGTTTTTTTCTTGTATTTTTTCTAATATTTTGTATTTTTTCCGCCGAAATTACTTGACTTGTTTTTTATTATTTGGTATACTCTTATCAAAAGGAGAGATTCTATGGCAAAATATACCTTTGACTATTCAATAGATACCAGCGGAATGGCAAAAGTTTCTATTTCAAATGCGGGTATTATTTTCAGTCGGGAAGCTATTGAACTTCTTGGTTACCCCAAAAAAGTGCATATTGGTCTGGATAAAACAAAAAAAGTTATGGGCATTTGCGCTGCAACTGAAAATTCTACCGTTAAAGCATTTGACTTTGTAACGAACGAAAAGAAAAAAAGTTGGATTCGTATTCAATCCAAAAAACTTGTTGCTGAAGTCAGTAAATTAGCAAAGCTAACGTTAGGGAAAGACGCCGTCTCCTATTTAGCAAAATTAGAGGAAGACGAGGGCACTGTTTTTCTCATCGTTGAGTTATCAAAAAAATAAAAAATAGTAAGAAAAAAGACAGGAATGAAATCTGTCACCCTGCCTTTCTTGTGATGCACACATTGTGTATACTTCACCTTGACCAAGTTTAGTATACCACAAGTCGGGATAAATTGCAATGATTTACACCCCCGTGTGGCAACTTTTCTTATCATTTTTTATATAAAATCTTGTTTTAGGCGTAGTCAGCCACTGTGACAACCTTATAAAAAGGTGGATTTCTAAAGCAAAAACAGGAGAAGAACATGGAAGAAAGACGTGTTCGTTACTACATCTACAGGACGAAAATCACCCTGAAAGATGGAACCGTTCTTTACGCCAAGCAATATGGCAAAAGAGCGTTCAGAATCCCCGTATATGAAGAATAAGCGGTAGTTCTGAGAAGCGACGGAAAATTTCCGTCGCTTTTTCTTTATCAATCTTTTTCGATATAAAAAGATAATCCGAACCATTCGCTTGTTGTAAACAAATAGTTCGGATTATACTGATTTGGAGCAGGTGACGAGAGTCGCGCCTTTGGCGGCGCGCCCCGCTCGGCAATTATCAATTGCCGACTTTGCCTGACAAGCAACCCTTTACCTATATTTCGCACGGCAAAGCGCTCGTTCCCACTCGCGGCTCCACCCTCGACTCTCGTCAGTAATCACTCAATCATCCAAAAAGAGAAACGCACCACTTTGGGTGCGTTTCTCTTTTTGGAGCAGGTGACGAGAGTCGAACTCGCCGGGAACAGCTTGGGAAGCTGCCGCCATACCGCTAGGCGACACCTGCAATTTTTTAAGCGTTAAGCGGTTTTCCCACTTAACGCTCTTATTATATCCGTTTTTGCTTTCGTTGTCAACGCTTTTCGCACGTTTCTCGAAATTTTTTATGCGCGGATTTCTTCCTTCTTTCGACATTCTCCGCATACTCCGTAAAATTCTACGCTGTATCCAGAAACGTCAAACTCACTATCCGCCATCACCTTCAAGCCACGCTCCTTCAAGCCTTCTACCTTCACGTCCGCAACTCGCCCACAACATTGACAATGCGCATGATAATGTGGCTCTACGTTGTAATCATACCTCGTTTCGTTCCCCGCCGCACGCAACTCCAACGCACGCCCATTCATTGCAAAACCGCCCAGTACGCGAAATACTGTTGCACGTGAAACGGTCGGATAATTTTTATGTACGTACCCGTAAACTTCCGTCGCCGTCGGATGATCCAAGAACGTCAACGCATCATAGATAATTTGCTTTTGTTTTGTCTGTCTTTCTTGCATATTGACTCCTTAATAATACTCAATACTAATTATAATATAGCATATCTTTACCATTATGTCAAGCCCTTTTTGTAAAAATTTTTTTGGAAAGAACAGGAAAGCCCGTGCGCGTAAGCAAACTTACGCGCACGGGCGCACTTTTCACAATATTTTATCTATGAAGATTCTTCGTGTTAAAAATGGCAATTTCCCTGCCGTTTTCCGCATCGATATAGACGAAATACGTTTGATTATCGTAGTCACACAAAAATTCATACGCCAAACGTTCCCCTCTCGCCGTGTCAATAACGCAAAGCGTAGAGGCTTCCATTATCAACCCCTCGTGGAGCTGGTCAGCCGCCACTTGCATGCTAATTTTGGGATTCATCTCGACCCTGCCCCTATGGTTTTGAATATAAGCGGTCGCATCGAACCCTGAAACCGTACCTCTTGTACGGCACACTTTTACATGGATTTCATCGGGATAGTAGAGTACGTCTTCGTTCTCGTAAACGTACGTGAAATCGGTCGTCGAACCGTTATCCATTGCGCGTGCGACCTCTAAATCCTCATAACCGAGCTTTTCCAAAAATTCGTCCGCAATCCTTTCCGCATTCGGACGATCAAAGGTTTCCTCCATACAATCTTCATAGTAGTCAAAACGCAAAAGCGTTCCGTCCTTTTGGCTTACTTCCGCAAAAAGCATTGTCCCTGCGTTATCGTAGCCTTGAATATTATAAGCGGAATACCCTTTCGTGACTGTTTCTCCCACGCAATTATATTCACCGATATTGTAGTCGATAAAATAGTCCTTGCAAAGCTCAACGGCTTTCATTGGATCGATTCCTACAGCGTCCGCCTCCCGCTTAGGCGGGAGTTTATGCCCGTCGTTTTCTCGTTTTTCGTTCGCCGAGCGGTTTTCTTCCAGCGTTAGGTTGTCCAATTTCTCCATTGCATCCTTGATATTCCCTACGCCGTTCTTGATATACATTTTCAAGTCCTTATCCGTCATTTTTTCCATAAAGGCATTGACTTCTTCTTTGATTGCATGGTTCGTCTTATACAAACGCTCCAAGACTTCGTGATCGGACGCGGACAGTTTTTCCCCGTTGCGAAGCTTTGCGAGCATACGCTCACACTCCATTGCCGTGCGATTGACAAACTCCGTCACGTTTCTATTTTGTTCTATCGAGATGGGCAACTTTTCCAAATCCAACTCCGCAAGACGAGTCTGCACCAAAAGATCGGTCAAAATACGGCTTTGCTGCGCAGGGGAATCGGAAATACGAGCACGGTCCAAATCGTCGTCCACGTTCTCCATAATTCCCGTCAACTCGTACATGGTCCCCTTGTATCCCATCATTGCGCCCTCTTTCGTCGCTTTTAAGTCCATTGCACCGACGGTGACCGTCGTAGCAAGCGCCAAAGAAACAACGCCGAGTGAAACGACCGCTGCAATCCAACCGCCATAGCCTTTATTCGTCCCTTCCTTTTTTTCTCTATTTCGTTTTGCCTTTTTTTTGGACGCGGCTTGGTTTCGGCTTGCTTTTTTATGCGCGCGTTGACGAATCCGCTCTTCGTGCTCAGCTTTTTTCTTTTCAATACGCGCCTTTCGTTCCGCAGCGCGCTTTTCGGCAATCGCCTTCCGCTCGGCAGCATGCTTTTCTATTTTCGCTTTCTTTTCCGCACGGCGTTTTTCTCGAGCCGCTTTTTTTTCAGCAGCTTTTTTCTTTTTTGCAAGCGCACGATCTACACGCGCCTTTGCCGCTTTTGTTTCTTGACTCGCCTTTTCACTCACCTCCGCCTTTCTGGCTGAGCCGAGTGCGGCTTCCCCTTTTGCGGTCTCGGGCGCTTTTGCCTTTCTTTCGACCGTCTTGCGCGTGGTACTACCCTTTGCGCTCGCTTTCTTTTCGATTTTTTCTACCTTGTCCGCACCCGAAGACACGTTCACTGCAATTTCCTTTTCTTCTTTCTTCATTTTCTTCTCCTTTTTACATAGCGAAAACGTGCTTACCAATCACCGTAATGGTCGGTCTACTAAAAATCCACTCGCTCGTGGCGACGGCAGGATTGTAATAATAAAGCGCACCGCCCGTAGGGTCCCAACCGTTGATCGCATCACGCGCCGCTTTCATTGCCGTGTCGTTGGGCGTTAAATTGATTTGCCCATCCGAAACAGCGGTGAAAGCGTGTTTTTGATAGACCACGCCCGAAATTGTATTCGGGAAAGCATTGTTTTGCACACGATTCAATACGACCGCACCGATTGCCACTTGCCCAACATACGGCTCGCCTCGTCCTTCCGCATAAATCGTGCGTGCAAGCAAATATACGTCCGAATTATTATAACCGCCCACGTTCCCCGATGCAGACGCACCGTTTAACGCCGCATACGAGCTTGTCATTCCAAGTGCTTTATAAGTCGATTTTCCGACTATACCATCCGCCTTCAAGCCGTTTTTCTTTTGAAAACGAATGATTGCAGACTTCGTGCCTTCACCGAACACACCGTCTACCGCCCCGTTATAATACCCCCAAAGCTTCAAGCGGCGTTGCACCTCTCGCACCTCGCTCCCTTGCGAGCCTTGACGAAGAATGGCTGTCTCCAAAACCTTTTCGGTGCCTTGCTCCGCGCAAACTGAATCCTTTTTAAGCTGTCCGACCGCCGTCGCTGTGGAAATACTCAAAGCAAGACAAGCCATCGCGGCAATCAGCCCTTTTTTGATGGATTTTTTCATTTTCTTCCTCCCATATCCTAATATGTAAAGAAAAAATGGGGATACCATGTACGAGATGAAATCAATTTTTCCACTTTTTGATGATTTCGGCAATCTTACTCCGATAAACAACGTTTGCATTCTCCCCGGCAAAACACAGGGGCGGATATAAGACGCACCACCAATTATCTCCTTCCCCTTTCCCAAGCCTTAAAATCAATGCGGCGTACTCCCCCGCAGGCAGGGTATACTCCCCATAAATACGTGTGGGGAAAGTTTCCACCGTTAAGTCCGCACTTGCGCCATAGAAAAAACCATTCTTTGCAAGGGTACGGCTTGCCACCGCCGCTATCTCAGGTAAATGCGCCCTCACGCCCTCCATCGCCTCGGCTTTTGTTTCGTAATTCGCAACAAGCGGCGTTAAATAATCCACCACGTCGTCACGAACACGGTATTTCACCGCTTGCGCCTCACTTTCATTGGAATCCGCGCGAATGTGAATGCGTAAATACTCGCTTTGCACACTTTTAGAAGTCGCCAAAACATTTCCCGAAAAACCAAACGCCGTTAAAGTTATTATGATGAGCGTTAAAAAAATTATGCAATACTTTTTCATAAAAAAATAACCTCCGTGTACTGACACGAAAGTTATTGACGTAATTTTATGAATTTATACGTGTAAAAATGCAGCTTTTTACGCCTCGTCTTCCCACGAAAGTCTATGCAGCTCCCCTTCCTCTTTCAGCCCCGCAAAGTCCGTTTGACGGAGTGCCTCGTAAAGCGCAATCGCCACGGAGTTCCCAAGATTCAAGGAACGCGCGTCTGCGTGCATGGGGATACGCAGGCAGGTTTCTTTATTTTGCACTAACAACTCCTCAGGCAAACCCTTTGTTTCCTTGCCAAAGACAAGAAAATCCCCATCTTGGAAGTTCACGTCCGAGTGACGATGTTTGCCCTTAGTCGTGAAAAAGAAAAATCTCGAATCGGGATATTTGGCACGAAGCTCCTCAAAGCTATCGTAATAGGAAATCTCCACCAAGTGCCAATAATCCAAGCCCGCACGTTTCAAATATTTATCCGTCACCTCAAAGCCAAGCGGACGAATCATATGCAAATGGGTGCTCGTCGCCGCACACGTACGCGCAATATTACCTGCATTTTGGGGAATTTCGGGTTCTACAAGTACGATATGAAACATTTTCTCTTACCTACCTCTTTTCTACCCTTTTATTGTACCCATGTCCGCAATGAAAAGCAAGTATTTTCCATACTTTGACAAGAATTTTTTCGGTTAAAATCGATTTTTTGCGGCATACTGACAGCATAAGGAGCGACAATTATGCAATTTGAAAACACGGAAACTTATAAGAATTTAGCACGTAGCTTTGCAGGCGAATGTCAAGCGGGTATGCGCTATCAAATGATCGCCAAGCTTGCCATGCAAGAGGGCTACAAAACGCTTGCGGACACCGTAAAAGCGATTGCCAAGAACGAAACCATTCACGCAACGCAATTTTTCAATAAAATGATTGAAAAGACGGGAAACCGTGACAACGTAGAGTTTGACGCAGGCTATCCCTTCCACGCAGGTACGCTTGCGGAAGGCTTGAAATTCGCCGCTATGGACGAAAAAAGCGAGACGGAAGATATTTATCCAACGTTTGGTAAAATCGCCAAGGAAGAAGGCTTTGAAGACGTTGCCATGCTTTATAAACTCATTGCGGCGGTGGAAGAACGGCATAAAATCGTCTTCCAATACCTGCACGAAGCGGTGCGCACGGGTACCCTTTATCAATGCGAACATCCCGTACTTTGGGTATGCAGTGAATGCGGTCACGCACACGTAGGCACGGAAGCGTTTAAGGTGTGCCCTCTTTGCAAGGCAAAGCAAGGCTACGTGGAATTACACTTGCCCTTTGACGGCGTAAAGGAATAATTTAGCAATTAGGGCTCAAACCCTTTTGATACAAAAAATAAGGAGAACACTATGAAACAAAATCAAAATAACCAAAAGAACAAGAATTGTGGCAACAAGAATTGCGGTAGCAAAAACTGCGGCAAAAACAAGAGCAACGCACAGGAAGACAGCCATAGCTATTCCCACGGCGGCAACAACGACTAATGGGTAGCCAAAAAAGAACTCAACGCATACCTGCCCCCACCCAAAAAGCTTTGGACGTGTTTACGCCACCGTCGAATACGGACGTAAACGGGAGCTATACAGGCAAGCCGAAAAATGAAAAGGAAATACCTGTGCAGGACGCGGACGATTTGTGAGCTTTGCGCTTTAGGCGCAAAAAAAAGCCCTTTGCTTTTCAGCAAAGGGCTTTTAATCAATCCATATAATTAATAATCTTCTTTCACGAAAATCGCGCAAGCCGTAGCCGCCGCACCTAAAAGACATACGATAGCACCCACAATCGAACCAATCGCAGGATCGACCATTTTTCTAAACGCTTGGGAAGTCAAGCCGGAAACATCGTCCAACGACACCAAAGTCTCGGTAGCAAAGAAAAGCACCATTGATACAAGGAACCCGACAAGCGCGATATATTTGAGGTTATTCCCTTCCATCTTTCCTGCAAGATAGGCAAGCATACCGGAAAAAAGCGCAATTACGTAGGTAAGCGTGTTAAAAACAGAAATCTTCATCAAACCCTTTTTACCAAAGCAAACTTGTAAACCGTTATAATTTTCTATCGGACCTTTCAACGCAGGGAAACAAATCATCACGAGCGCAATAATACCGCAAAAGAAAGAGATCAGCGGACACCATTTTTTCAACGTTTGCATAATCAAAACCTCCGTGCAAAAGAGCGTATATTGTTTCCTCTTTGGCACCTATTACTTTTTTATTATACCTCTTTTCCCAGTATTTTGTCAAGATATTTTTCGTGAAAAGAATTTGAAAAATAAAAGCCCTTTGCTTTTCAGCAAAGGGCTTTTATATGTAAATTTAATTATTCTTTAATGAACGTATCGCAAGCAACGGAAGCTGCACCAGCAAGGCAGAAGATACCGCCAAGGATCGAACCGATTGCAGGGTCAAACATTTTCTTGATTTCTTTTGCATAAGAGCTGGGAACACCGTCAAGTTGAACGAAATTCTTGGAGATAAAGAAGAAAATAGCTGCTACTGCAAAGCAAGCGATTGCTGCATATTTCATAGTGTTGTTTTCTTTCTTTGCTGCAAGATAAGCAAGAGCACCACCAACAATTGCAAGAACGTACGGTACAAGATTAAGAATCGAGAACTTGAACAAATCCTTTTTGCCAAAGCAAATGTTCAAACCATTCCAATCATCGCCAGGCATTTCAATTGCAGGCAAGAAGATCATAACGAGCGCAAGCGCACCGCAGATCAAGGAAATAAGAGGAAACCATTTTTTCAAAGCTTTCATTATAAAAACCTCCATACGAAAGACCGTTTTTTTATTTTGGGGGTGTCTTTCGCTTATTGTTATTCTAATTATACCCCCGATATTCTAATTTGTCAATACCCTTTTCAAAAAAAAGTCGAATTTTTTCCAATCTTGTACTTTTATGCATTAAAATGTGGAATTATGCACGAAAAATCCCCTTGCCTTTCAGCAAGGGGCCTGTTATTATGTAGATTGAATTATTCGTCTTTAACCATAACGTCTGCAACGGTTACTGCAGCGCCTACAAGACCAAAAATCGCACCAAGGATTGCACCGATTTCAAAATCAAATTGTTTTCTGATTTCCTTAGCATAAGAACCGCCAATCCCATCGAGTTGCACAAATTTCTTAAAGCAGAAGAAGAGAATTGCTGACAATACAAAGCAACCAATTGCCACGAACTTCATCATCTTATTGTTGCTCTTTGCGCCAAGGAAAGCAAGTGCGCCGCCTGCAATAGCAAGTACGTACGCAAGCGTATTCAAGAAAGAAAATTCCAAATATTCATCGGAATCACCGAATGCTACTTGCAAACCCGAATAGTCGTGAGGTCCCCAAGAACCCACAGGCAAGAAAATGGTGACAAGCACGATAATACCGCATACTAAAGCGGCAAGGGGGAAGTATTTTTTGAAATTTTTTAACATAAAACCTCCATACGAAAGACCGTTTTTTTATTTTTTGAGTTGTCCTTCGTTTTTTAATATAAAACTATTATACTCGATTCTATCTTTTTTGTCAAGGTTGTTTATAAAAATAAACGGCTTCACAAGAAAAAAAGTCCCCCTGCCTTCCGACAAAGGGACTTTTAAGTAAGTTTTAATTATTCTTTAATGAACGTATCGCAAGCCGTAGCAGCTGCACCAACTACGCAGAAAATAGCCGCCAAAATCGAGCCGATACCAGCTTCCATTTCCTTTCTATACGCCTTAACAACTTCCTTGGGAATAATGCTATCGAATTGAACAAAGTTCTTGCTGCAAAGGAAAAGAATTACACCAAGCACGAAGCAAGCAATTGCCGCATACTTCATCATTTTATTGTTGCTCTTTGCACCAAGGAAAGCAAGTACGCCACCTACAACGCCGATTACAAAGCTCAAGGTATTCAAAATCGAGAATTCCAAATATTTATCGGAATCACCGAATGCAATTTGCGTACCCTTGAAGTCTTCGCTAAAAAGCGAACCAGCAGGCAAGAAGATCATAACGAGCGCAAGCGCACCGCAGATCAAGGAAATAAGAGGAAACCATTTCTTCAATGCTTTCATAATAAAAACCTCCGTACGAAAGACTGTTTTTTATTTTTTTAGGTGTCTTTCGCTTATCGTTATTTATATTATAACACTTTTTTCCTCAATATGTCAATAGTTTGAGGAAAAAATATAAAAATTCCCCTCGCATTTTTGCAAGGGAGAAAATATAGATTGAATTGTTATTGCACTACAACATCCGCAGCAGTTATCGCAGCCCCTGCCAAGCAGAAGAGCGCAGAAAGATACGTGCCGATTTTATATTTAATGTACCCTCTAATTTCTGATCCACTATCACCACTCCAGCTATCAGAAAACTGTACGAAATTTTTAGCACAGAAAAATAAAATAATCGCCAGTACAAAGCAGCCGATTGCCGCAAGCTTGATTATTTTATTGTTGCTCTTTGCACCAAGAAAAGCAAGCGCGCCGCCTGCAAGTGCCACAACGTAGACCAAAATATTCATAATCGAGAAGCCCAAACCTTCACCAGAATCACCAAACATGATTTGAAGACCGCTGTATTTCGTTCCCCAAAGCGAACAAGTGGGCAAAAAGATCATAACGAGTGCAAGCACACTACATGCCAAAGCGGCAAGGGGGAAATACTTTTTAAAATTCCTTAACATAAAACCTCCATACAAAAGACCGTGTTTTTTAGTTTGTCTTTCGTTTAATTAATAATGTTATTATAGTACCTATTTCCTATTTTGTCAATAGCTTTTTAAAAATTCCCCTCGCATTTTTGCAAGGGGAACTTTTTGGTTTTCTTATTCCATTATTTATCAGCAGGCATAATCATCGACAAAAGCGAGAGCACAGCTCCGCCGCCCGCAGCGTACATAGCTATTTTACCACCCTTCGCAAGCTCGAAAATCTCCTCGGGCTTACCAAGCAAGGAAGCAAATTCACCCATTTGAATGAATTGCGGTGCCATATATAACAAAACTGCCGCACCTGCAAAGCAAATAACGCCAAGGAACGCCGAGCCGCCGCCCTTGCTTGCCGTTCCTATACCCATTAACGCAAGTAAGAAAGGAAGCATATTCATAAACGAGAACTTGAATACTTGTAAGCTTATGCCACCTTCCGATTCCTTATAGCCGATTACGACTTTCCAGCCCTGGTACGATTCACTCGCTTCGCCTTTGAATTGCACGAACGGAATGAAAAGTGCCACAAACACCGCTGCACCCGCAAGAGCTGCAAGTGACGCAAACATTTTTTTCATAACAACCTCCATACAAGACTTTTTGTCTTTTACTTAACATTTAGTATACTATATACTTATCTTCTTGTCAATACCTTTTATAAAAATATCCCTGCACTTTTTGAAGCGCAGGGATATTCCTATTTTTCAGCTAATCATTAAAAATCGTCATCGTCGTGGCGTCTTCTCTTTTTACCGCTCTTGGGCGTAGGCGCATCGTCATCATCGAAAGAATCGAAATCATCGTCTTCATCATCTTCGTCGTCCTCATCGGGATCATAGTCGTCCGCCGAAACGTATTCAAATTCCTCTTCTTCGTAAACGTCTTCCTCTTCTTCCTCCTCTTCCTCTTCGTCAAATTCGGAATCGGGAATGCCAAGGTCAAGCTCCTCTTCCTCATCGTCGAGATAGCTTCTCCAAGACGCATCTTCTTTGTCCTCGTCTTCTTCTTGGGGCTCTTCTTCGTACTCGGATTTTTTCTTACACTCCTCGCACATCTTTTCGCCGAGCGCCATATAGTTTTCGCCGCAAATCGGGCAAAGCTCGGTCTCTTCCACACCTTCTTCCGCTTCGAAATCGTCCGTAAACGTTCTCTCGCCGCTCAATTCTTTGATACATACGTCGCAATATTCTTGCGTGTCTGCATCAATAAAATTCAATTCACATCTGGGGCATATTACGTATCTTGCCATATCTGATTTTCCCTCGTTATCGGTATTACTACCTTGATTTTGCTATATTATATTAAGATTTCTTATTTTTGTAAACTATTTTTCATATAGTTTTTGAAGTTTTTTGAAAAAACTTGCGTGTTTTTTGCAAAAAAAAGCTGTTTCTTTACCGAAACAGCTTTTCTCGTATTATTCGTCTTTTTCTTCCGCGTTTTCCGCTTCCGTTTCTTCGTCCGCATAAACGTCGATCGTTTCGTCTTTCGTCATATCGATCTTCTTGCGTTTATAAGCATTCGTCGTCGCTTCCATTTCGCGTCTTCTTGCCTTCTTCTTGTGCAATACGATAAGCAAAGGCGTAAGAACCGCCGCCGTAAGCAACAATGCGCAACCGATAACAATCAACACGATTACCCACGTCGCCAACTTGGTGATAATCACCGTAGGCTCGGGAGCTTTCTTCAAGGTGTTCTTCCAGTCGTCTTCGATTTCCTGCGCGTCGCTTTCCGTCATTCTGCTCACAAGTGCGTTGTATGCCGATTGCTTGGAAAGTTTTTCCGCATTGCTATCCGCAAACTTTTCTACCACTTGCGCATAGATCGTTTCGTCGTATTGATCGATTACTTCTTGTTCCAAATCGCCGTTCGTCATGAAGAAGTATTTAATCAAGTTTTGCGTGTCAAGATCGGAAGAGTATTCTGCCAAATAGTCGGTGTATGCCGTGTACGCTTCGTTTGCCGCATCGATTTCTTCCGTCGTACCAACTTTCGTTGCGTAGATATAGTTATACGCCGTCGAACCGCCATAAGATTGTGCGTTCGAATAGAGCAAGATATCGCCTACAAATTCGGGCTTGTACCAAGAAGAGTTCCAATCCACACAAGCCAACGTTTTAATCTTGTATTCTTCTTGGTTGCCCCACGTATAATCGAACGTTTCGCCCGTCACGTTGATACGGGAAACGTTGTTGCCGTTTACGCCGCTGCCGTAGAAATACAAGTAGTTTCCTCTAACCTGCCAAAGCGTTGCGCCGCTTGCGTCTTCGGTCATCAAAATTTCCGTTGCTTCACCGTTTGCCGCCGCCGTTGCTTTCACAATATTATTGCCGTTTGCATAGAAATAGCTATGCGTACGTACGCCCGCTTCTTCCTTTACGCTGTAAAGCGCGGAATCATAATACGTCTTGGTCGCATCCGTCAATACAACGTCCGCATTTTCGTTCGAATCCTTTATTGCGCTCCAACCGTCCGCTCTTGCACTCGGGAGATAGTAAAGGTTCGTATCCGCATCGTTCCCTGCCGTCGCCACCGTTTTTTTGGTGAAGTAGACGCCGCCGTTTTCTACGCGTTTGATCGTGTAGTTAAAGCCAAGGCTTTCAAGGGGTTTCTTGGTCAAATCCTCTTCGTTGTTTTCATTGATCCAGTTTTCCGCCTCGTTGTTGAACTGCGTCCACTTGTTTTGCGAGCTGAAACCGATACCGTCTACAACGAGCGTACCCAAATTCACGTAAGGGAAATCGGTGTAGTCTTTCGTGGAAAGATCGTTCTTATCGAAATATTCTTCGTCGAAGGAATAGGTTTTGCCGCCCTTTACGGTGTAGGAAACTTTTCCGTCAGCAGAATCGTATTTTTCCACCTTTGCAGCTGCGTTTACGCTGTAAATTTGATCGTATTTCGCAACCTCCGAATGCTCTTGATCCACATCGTACGTCACGCCCATCGTGTAGTAAACGGTAGGATCGGTAGGATCCGCTTCATTGTAGAAGAAGCTACTCTTTGCGCCCGATACAAGCGTTGTATTTTTCTTCGTAGCCGTGTTGTACGATTTCAAGCTACCGCTTTCTTCATATAAGCAGAATACGTCAAGCTCGCCGTCTTCATTTTCGTCTACTCCGTCAACCGTCACGAAACGTTTCACAGTCGTCGACGAAGAAGAACGTTGCAAGTATTCCCCTTTCATAGGCGCTTCGCTGCCGTCAATCTTCGCACGCTTTACGTCGATCCACGAGTTTTCAACGTTACCCTTGTCGTCGGTGTCCGTCGTCGGGGTTGCGTAATAAACGTAATCGCCGTAAATATAAATACCAGATTGTTGTCTTTCTTGAACAAACAAAGAGGGTACGACCATTTGCGCTTCCACGTCTTCACCGTTGAGCAAACCGTTCAATTCCGTTTTGGAAACACGCATAAGCGCGCCTTTTACAACTTTACCGTATTTGTTCTTTGCCGTATAGCCTTCAACGCCGTTGATAAAGTAAACATAGTCGCCTTTTTCTACTACAAAACCGCCATTGGAAGTGACTTCTGCATCGGATACGTAGCCGGGCGTGAGCTTGTCCCCTTTATAGCTGTTGCTACCGCAACCAGCAAGCGAAATCGTCGAGCCGAGAAGCAAGGTCGCAAGCGTAAGACCAAGAATTTTTTTGCCTTTATTCCTCATGTATAAGGACTCCTTAATATATAAATCTTATCGGTGAACACCAATCTTCCGAATCTACGTTTTTTCTTCCCCCTTTCCTTTTAGGAAAGAAACGCAAGCCTGACGACGTATTACGACGTAGAATCTTTATTGCAAATAAAGCAGACTGCGAGTAAGACAGGGAGAACGCGGCTTTGCCGATGGGCGTGTATAAACCATACACAAGCAAGGCAAAACGCAAGTTCAACGCAGTATTACGACGTAGAATCTTTATTTAGGTGCATTGACCGACACTATTAACGCATATTCTATTATATATCAAATTGTCAATTAAAGCAATCAAAAAGGTATTCATTTTTTTGATTTTTGATGGATTTTTTTAAATTTTGGAGTTTTTTTGCGATGGAGACTTTCGGATTATTTCAATTCTTGAAAAACATACTTTCCCAGCCCGACCAAAGCTTGGAAAAAAGCGAGCTTTCACAGGCGAATATGGATGAAAACCAAACCCCGACCGCAAATACGGTCGGGGTAGATAGCACGGACGAAACAAAGGAAAGTTCCTTTAATGCGTACGTAGCGTTCGCGCAAGCGCACGATGCGCGCGCGAATAAATTAAAACGATAGCAAGGATGAGCCTTGTGGGGAGCAGTTTTAGCGCCGTCCGACCACTCTTAATATGCTTTCGTATCTACTTTGGGTCAACCTTTTCAAACGAGCTTTTTCTCGTCGTGCCTCGTTCTCGTATAAAAAAATGGAAACGCCGTAGCGTTTCCATAATTTTTATCTCTTCGAGAACTGAGGAGCAGCGTGCCGCTGTCGGCGGTTTTAGCGCCGTCCGACCACTCTTAATATGCTTTCGTATCTACTTTGGGTCAACCTTTTCAAACGAGCTTTTTCTCGTCGTGCCTCGTTCTCGTATAAAAAAATGGAAACGCCATAGCGTTTCCATAATTTTTATCTCTTCGAGAACTGAGGAGCACGACGAGCTTTCTTCAAGCCGTACTTCTTTCTTTCTTTTGCACGAGGGTCGCGCGTCAAGAAACCTTCCGCCTTCAATGCAGGACGGCTGTTTTCTTCCGCTTCCAAAAGTGCACGAGCAACGCCCAAACGGATTGCACCAGCTTGACCGGTATAGCCGCCGCCTACAACGTTTACGATGATATCGTATTTCGTTTCAACGCCAAGAAGTGCGATGGGTTGCTTAACGATGTATTGCAAAGTGCCTTGAGGGAAATAATCTTCGAACGCGCGGTCGTTAATTACGATCGTGCCGTTACCGCCGGGGATAAGACGTACGCGAGCAATTGCTTTCTTTCTTCTGCCCGTACCCCAGAATTGAAGCTTCTTTTTAACGTTTGCTTTAGCCATAATTCTTTATTCTCTCCTTAGTCAACTTTGAGTTCTTCGGGTTTTTGTGCCGCGTGGTTGTGTTCAGCACCCTTGAATACTTTGTGCTTTTTAAGCATCGTTCTGCCAAGGCTGTTCTTAGGCAACATGCCCTTTACAGCTTCGTAAACAGCAAGGTCACTCTTTTCCGCCATCAACTTCTTGTAGGAAATTTCCTTCAAGCCGCCGATATAACCGGTGTGATATCTGTAAAATTTGTCTTCGAGCTTCTTACCCGTCAAAACAACCTTATCGGTGTTGATAACGATTACGAAGTCGCCCGTGTCAACGTTGGGGGTGAAGGTCGGTTTGTTCTTACCGCGAAGAACAGACGCAACACGACTTGCGAGACGGCCGAGGGGAACGCCTGCAGCATCCACAACGTACCATTTTCTTTCAACCGTTTCGGCCTTAGCCATATAGGTTTTCATAATATGTTACTCCTTATTTCGTGTGTATTTTTCTTTTTTCTTTTCAAGTTGGTCGCCTTGGAAAGCTGATTGTAAACTCTGCTCAACTAACGGGAAAAAGCAGTGTTTTCAAGGGATTTCTTAAGCTTGCCTATTTATTGTAGTATGAAAAGAAATTTAAGTCAAGCTGTTTTGCAACGGATTTTTCAACTTTTTTTATTTTTTTTGAAAAATTTTTGAACTTGCTCACTATCCACGAGTTTTCTTGAAAAATTCAAGTTTTTTGTTGCAAAAAAGCCGCTTCCCCTGCGCTCAAAAGCCATCGTTTTATCACGAGCCACTTCCGCCGTCCACTTAAAATCTACGCGCGCATATCGCGTATGCGTATAATATGGAACGTGTTGTAGGATTTTTAACACGTATTTTTCATTTTTCTTTTATTTTTTATTGCTTTTTTTAGGGGAATAGGGTATAATGATTTCGTATGAATAAAATGTATTTTTTGGAGGACTAATAAAATGCCTTTGGTAACTACTACCGAAATGTTCAAAAAAGCATACGCAGGCAAGTACGCTATCGGTGCTTTTAACGTTAACAACATGGAAATGATCCAAGCGATTGTAGAAGCGGCAAACGAAGAAAAATCCCCTGTTATTTTGCAGGTATCCGCTGGCGCAAGAAAGTACGCTAACCCCGTATATTTGAAGCACCTCGTTCAAGCTGCTGCTGAAACGACCAATATTCCCATCGCTATGCACCTTGACCACGGCGCAGATTTCGAAATCTGCAAAGCTTCTATCGATAGCGGCTTTACGTCGGTCATGATCGACGCATCTTCCCACCCTTGGGACGAAAACATCGCTATTACGAAGAAGGTCGTTGAATATGCTCACGACCACGGCGTTGTTGTTGAAGCGGAACTTGGTACGCTTGCCGGTATTGAAGACGACGTAAACGTTTCTGCGGAACACGCACACTTCACTTCCCCCGACGAAGTACAAGACTTCGTTGCTGCTACGGGTATCGACTCCCTTGCAATCGCAATCGGTACGAGCCACGGCGCATACAAGTTCAAGCCCGGTCAAGATCCCAAGCTTCGTTTGGATATCTTGGAAGAAATCGGCAACAGATTGCCCGGCTTCCCCATCGTATTGCACGGTGCTTCGTCCGTTCCCCAAGATAAGGTTGCGATCGTAAACCAATTCGGCGGCCACATGCCCGATGCAATCGGTATTCCCGAAAGCGAACTCCGCAAGGCTGCGCAAATGGCAGTTTGCAAAATCAATATCGACTCCGACCTTCGCGTAGCATTCACGGCAGCGATCCGTAAGCACTACCACGATTTCCCCGGTCACTTCGACCCTCGTCAATACCTTGGCGACGCACGTGCGATGATGAAGGAAATGGTAAAGCACAAGATCGTAAACGTACTTGGCTCGGCAGGCAAGGCAGATCTTTAATTTTATCTTAAAAATAAAAGGAAGTCCGAATGGGCTTCCTTTTTTATTCTTTATTTTCCTTTAAGAACCTCTCTAAAAGGATTTTTGTTTCTTGGCTCATATATCCCCATGCAAATTTCCTCAAATCCTCTACCGTTTCTAAAATTTCTTCGGGCAAGCGTTGCAATATCTGCGCACGCATCACCAAGAACGCATAAAAACGTTCTATCGTTATGTCAAATATTCGTGCAAACAGTTTGCTTTCTAACTCAAACGAACATTGAAAATGCTTATGCTTGCTTAATTCATAAACTTCTTCCGCCGTTTCATACAATTCTTTATCCATACCCAAGCCATTCCTTTTGATTAAATTATAACATAAATAATAAAAATTCGCAAGTTATATTATATAAAATACGCAATTTTCACTCTAATAATTAAATTGAAATTGCTATAAAATAGTAATAGAAATTATATTATTGAGGTTTTTGAGTTGGATATTAAAGAAAAAATCACAAAAATGAGAAAACAAAAAGGTTGGAGTTTATCGAAATTGGCAACCCAAGCAGGATTAACCACTACTACCGTTTATAATTGGTATAATGATAAAAACGCCACGCCCAGCCGCGACAGTATTGAAGACGTTTGCGTTGCTTTTGGAGTTTCCGTTGCGGAATTTTATGCAGATGTTGAAATGGATAATTTGACGGAAAAAGAAATCCGTTTGTTGGAATTATTCCGTAAAATTCCCGAAAAAGAACGAGAAAAAGCTTTGTCTATGCTTGAATTACTTTGTAAATAATCACACGTTATATGAAAGCTTTTTGTGAACGAATGAAAGAATTACGCGTGGAACATCATCTCACGCAAAAAGAATTGGCGGAAAAATTGAACACGTCAAATAGCTCCGTTTGTGATTGGGAAAAAGGTCGCTCTCAACCCGATTTGCAAACTTTGGCAAATATGGCGCAATTATTCGACGTTAGCACCGACTATTTATTGGGCTTATCCGACGATTAAGCGATTGAAACCGTGCGCAATTCACGAACGCATAGCGTTCAATTCACTTATTGGATAAAAATAAACGCTCTCCGATGTTCGGAGAGCGTTTTTTGTTTTGTTCGGAAACCCCGATTCGATTAAAGTTCTGCGAAGTATTTAATCGTTCTAACCATTTGGCTCGTGTAGGAGTTTTCGTTGTCGTACCAGGATACAACCTTAACAAGCGTCGTGCCGTCGCCCATGGGCATGCACTTCGTTTGCGTAGCATCGAACAACGAACCATACGTGATACCGATGATGTCGGAGGAAACGAGTTCTTCTTCCGTGTAGCCGAAGGATGCGGAAGCCGCTGCCTTCATTGCGCCGTTTACCGTAGCTGCGTCTACTTCACCGTCGCAGATAGCAACGAGTTGGGTAAGCGAACCGGTGGGAACGGGAACACGTTGTGCGCAACCGTCAAGTACACCGTTAAGTTCGGGAATTACAAGACCGATAGCTTTTGCAGCACCCGTGGAGTTGGGAACGATGTTAGCAGCTGCTGCTCTTGCGCGGCGAAGGTCACCCTTTCTGTGGGGGCCGTCAAGTACCATTTGGTCACCCGTGTAAGCGTGGATCGTGGTCATATAACCTTTCTTGATACCAGCGAGCTTGTTGAGGGTGTTAGCCATGGGAGCAAGACAGTTCGTCGTGCAGGAAGCTGCGGAGATGATCGTGTCGTTCTTCGTAAGCGTCTTTTCGTTTACGCTGTAAACGATCGTAGGAAGGTCGTTGCCTGCGGGAGCGGAGATAACAACTTTCTTCGCGCCTGCTTTGATGTGCGCTTCGCTCTTTGCTTTGGAGCAGTAGAAGCCCGTGCATTCAAGCACTACGTCTACGTCAAGAGCAGCCCAAGGGCAGTTAACCGCGTCTTTTTCCGCGTAGATCTTGATCGTTTTGCCGTTTACGGTGATCGTGCCTGCTTCGTCGTCCGCCGAAACCGTGTCCGCAAGCGCATATCTGCCTTGCGCGGAATCGTACTTCAAAAGATGCGCGAGCATCGAGGGGCTGGTGAGGTCGTTGATCGCAACTACGTCATAGCCTTCCGCGCCGAACATTTGTCTGAACGCAAGACGACCGATACGACCGAAACCGTTGATTGCAACTTTTACGTTTGCCATAATAGAGTTCCTCCAAGTATGAAAAATTTATTTTAGTTTGTTTGTTTTTGGGCGAGCGGAAAAATTTGGCTCTTCTCTTCGTCCGTGTACTATTCTACCACACTTTTTTTCTTTCGTCAATAATTTTGAGCAATACTTCGCAAAATTATTTTCTTTTTTCCTGTTTTTCCCCCTTTTCCGTTTTTTTAGACCTTGACAAAGCCCCTTTCTTATTGTATAATATGTTTAAGAACAACATATTTGGAGTGACGTTTATGGCAAAGAAAAAGAAAATTCAAAACACGGAAGTAAAAACCGCTTCCTATTTCGACGGCAAACTGTTAGGACAAATTGGCACGACAATTTTGATGCTTTTCGCCCTTTTAATCCCCCTGCTGCCTGTGGGCGGCTTGGCGGTGCTCGGCTTCACGCTTTTTGCCGACCTTTCCAAAGAAATTTTAATTGCCATCTACGTGGCGATCGGCGTTCTCGCCTTCTTTATGTTGTGGCTCGGCTTGGCTTGGGCAACCGTGATTTCTCTTCGTTGGCAATACCGCCACACCGTTATCGGCGGCAAACGGCTCACTTTCAAAGGCAAAAAGACCGCGCTTTGGGGCAACTATCTTAAATGGCTCTTTTTGACCATTCTGTCCCTTTTCATCTACGGGCTTTGGGTGGGCATCAAAATGCAAAAATGGGTGATTAAAAACGTAGAAACGGTGGAAGCCGAAGAAAAGGAAACCGCAGACGAAGATGCAATGAACGCATACCTGCCTATGGCAAATCCTTATTTCCCGACCTATCCGACCTATCCCAATTATCCCCCTATGCCGAATATGCCGCAAGCAGGAAACGCACAACCGCAAATGCCCGTTGGATATTTTCCGCCTTATCCTTATTTCCCCCCTTACACGGCTTGTCCTTACGCAAACGGACAATGTAAAAAAGAAAAGTAATGTTTTAAAAATTTTGTCGAAAATTGTATAATCCCTTGTTCATCGCTTGACAGGCGGTGAATTTTTTTATATAATTGTCATAGAATTTTATGACAAAAGGAAATGCAACCATTGAAAAAATACGTTTTGTATAATCCGATTGCAGGGAACGGCAACGGAAGAAGGGAAGCGAAAAATCTTGCCGAGCGGTTCGGCGAAGAAAATCTCGTGCTTTGCGACGTACGAGAAATTGAAAATTACGCGGAATTTTTTGCGCAACTTGACGAGAGCGCAGACGTAATCGTTTGCGGCGGCGACGGCACGCTCAACCGTTTTGCAAACACGATAAAAGATTTGGAAATCAAGAACCCGTTATACTATTTCGCGTGCGGAACAGGCAACGATTTCCTGCGCGACGTGGAACACGACAACGGACTCGTCGCTCTTGCACCCCACCTTGTCCATTTGCCCACCGTTTTTGTGCAAGGGAAAGAATATCGCTTTTTGAACGGCGTGGGTTACGGTATCGACGGATATTGTTGCGAAGTGGGCGATAAGCTGCGTATGCAAAAGCCTGGGGAAGCTATCAATTACACGGGCATTGCGATCAAGGGCTTGCTTTTCCATTATAAACCCGTAAACGCCACGGTAATCGTGGACGGCAAGGAATACCGCTTTAAAAAGGTATGGCTTGCGCCGACGATGAACGGTCGCTTTTACGGCGGCGGTATGTTGCCTGCCCCCGAACAACGCAGAGAACAACCAACCATTTCCGTGATGGTGTTCCACGGCACAGGAAAGATTAAAAGCCTACTCATCTTCCCTTCTATTTTCAAAGGCGAGCACG
>JAZORL010000063.1:0-8174 GCA_045656625.1 Candidatus Scatosoma sp.
TCGGGCAATTAAACGCGGCAATCAATCGTGTGAGCGACAATAAATACTCCACCTACGTCAATATGTTGCCGAAATGGGAAGAACATCCGTTGAAATATACGGAAGGTTCGGAAGACGTCGAGTATGAGGAATACGTTGGCAGATACTATCGCGAAGGCAACGGCAAGTACATTTCTTGGGATCACTACGTATGGGATTTTAAGAGCTACAAAGGCTATTTCAATAACTTGGCTATCATTAAGTCGATGTCCGAGGAATATGGAATTCCTTACTGGGCGTTTATTCAAGCAGGCGGTCAATGGAATGACCAAGCCATTGAAATTGAATCCTTACCCGAACCCTTCCCGACGGAAGGACAGCTGATTTGGAACGTGAACACGTCGCTTGCGTGTGGGTCGAAAGGCATTCAGTATTTCTTGGGTTTCCAACCTTTGCACTTTGCGTATGCCCCGAACGGTACGTATGATTTTACGCGTAACGGTTTATTTGGTGCGAATGGCAACGTCAATCGTTGGTATTACTATGCGCAAAAAATGAATGTGCAAATTGAAGCGGTGGACGAAATTTTGATGAACGCGTACAACGTGGGTATTCTCCCGTCTTCGTCTATTGCGGCGGATTTTGCAGGCAATTCGATGGTGATTGACGGGGACGAATTCCATCAATTAAAGGGAGTTCGCGGTGATGCGCTTGTAGGATGTTTTGAATACGAAAAGAGAACGGTCTTGTACGTAGTAAATTATTCGCATAATAAGGCAAATGACGTTATACTTGATTTGAATGATACGCACGAAATGAAAATTATTCAAAGAGGTAAAATTTTGACTGCAAATGAACAGCATTTGGGTATTCATTTGGAGGCAGGGGAAGGCGTGCTTGTCGAATTTGTAAAATAAGGCCAAATAAAAAGCCGAGCTAATCGACTGATAAAAGGGATTAGCTCGGTTTTGATTAACTTGGTTTAGAGTGTTTCTTTCGGTATTCTTTGGGTGTGCAACCCGTATATTGCTTGAATACTTGATTAAAGCGGTAGGGATAGGGATAGCCGATTTCTTCGGCGATCTGCGCGATATTCATTTTTGTCGTAGATAAGTAAACTTTGGCGAGGTCTATGCGCCGTTGCATTAAATAATCGGTCATAGTAACGCCGATATATTTTTTGAAAACGCGGCTTACATAGATATAGTTATAATTGATTTCAGCCATTGCGCTTTGGATACCCGCTTTGATGTGGATAGGGTCGTTTAGATTGGCAAGGAGCGATTGAAACCATCTTGGATAAGGCGGTTGTTCCTCTTTATCAGAAAGATAAAGAAAGCCTAATATATGCGCGGCAAAACTATTGATAAGAAACGGCTTATTTTTTTCAACGCTCGGTGACATATACTTGATGAAATTTAACAGTTTTTCAAGATATTCAATTTGCGCCGAATCAATTTGTATATGCAGAGGAAAAATATTGCGATTTATTTCATCAAACAGAGAAGGGCTAACGTATTTGCAAGCTGTTTCAAATAGCTCTTTTGAGAAAATAATATCTCTATGCGTGCATTCGCCCGTTCTTTTGAAGGTGTGGATATCATTCGGGCGCAAGAAAAACATATCGCCCGTTTTAATAAGCTGGCTCTTTCCGTTTTGTATATGCGTAATTTCGCCTTCCGTTACGTAAAAAATTTCGTAGAAGGAATGCGTATGGATAAACGTATCTTTATCGTGCGTTAAATGCGTCGCAAATTCGACGTCATTTTGTAAAAATGATAATTCTTGAATTTTTTGCGCCATAGGATCACCTTGGTTGTATTATAATATAAATTTGCTCAAAAGTCAATATAAAAAGTTAAAAAGGAAAGTATTATTATGAAAATTTTAGACGTAAACAGGTTAAAAGACGTCTTGACAAAAAGGAATTTGCAAGATATAAAAATCGGCACGATTACTTGTTCGCAAATTATCATCAATCAATGTGGTAAAAGAGTATATCAAGCGGAATTTGGTACGAATGGTATCCACGGAGAGCCTTTACAGCACGACGCAACCTATCGTATCGCGTCTATGACCAAGCCTGTTACCGCGCTTGCGCTTTTGTTGGAGGTAGAAAAAGGTAGGGTGGATTTGCAAGACCCTATCAGCAAGTACGTTCAGGGCTATGAGAATTTGCCTGTTGCACGCCTTGAGAACGGGGAATTGAAAATTATAGGCGAAAGCAAAACTCCTATTTTAGTATATCACTTGCTTTCCCACACAAGCGGTATTGAGATGGGAGATATTGTAGCTGCGGTTACAGCAAAAATGGAAGAATCGCAAAAGAAAACTTTGCAAGAAGTGGTAAAATATTTTGCGGATAAACCTTTGGCTTTTGAATCGGGTACGGCGCAATCTTATGGTCCGCACGTGGCTTTTGACATTGCCGCAAGAATTGTGGAAATCGTCAGCGGAACGGATTATGCTACCTACGTAAAAGAGAATATTACCGACGTTATCGGTATGAAAGATACAACTTTTATCCCCACCGAAGAACAGTGGGGGCGCGTTGTGGTAAGACATAAGCTTACCGAAGAAGGTAAAGTAATAGACGTGCCGCACGATTACATGCATATTTATGGGAATAATCCGCTTACTTACCATTGCGGCGGCGCAGGATTGATGTCTACGGCAGAAGATTATTCGTTATTTGCTGAGATGCTGTTGAATGGCGGTGTTGCTCCTAACGGCAGGCGAGTAATTAGCGAGGAATTTTTGAAATATATGTATACGCCTTATTGTCCGCCTGAATTTATGGACGTGGGTACGCAAGCAACGGGGGTGACTTGGGGGCTTGGAGTACGCTTGTTCACGAAGGATGTCGGTAAATTACCGCAAGGCTCGTTTGGTTGGAGTGGCGCGTATGGAACGCATTTTTGGGTAGACCCCGTCAATAAAATTACGGCGCTTTATATGAAACAATCGGAAAGTAATGTGGGCGCGGGTGCGGAAACGGGCGAAAATTTTGAAACGGATATTATGGGATGTCTTGTATGAAAGAAGTAAGAGAATATATTGCAAATAACTGGACGAAAACCTTTCACAATCCATCGGAGATGAGAGGGGATTTTATCGTGCCGAAGCCTTACGTTTCGCCCTCTATCGGCGGTATGTACACCGATTTGTACTACTGGGACGTTTATTTTATCAACTTGGGTTTGATGATAGACGGTCACGATGAACAAGTAGAAAATAACCTTGACAATATGGCGTACTTTATTGATACGCTTGGGTATATGCCGAATGCGAATACGCTTGCCGACCGTTCGCAGCCGCCTTTGTTTTGTAGTGCGGTGTATGATTATTACGTACATAAAGGTGATACGGCAATCATCAAAAAATATATGCCGTATATCGTGAAAGAGTACGATTTTTGGCAGACGCAGCGTAAGGCAAAATTCGGTTTGAATAACTTTTCGACGAATGCCGACGACGAGTTAAAAATGCTGAACTACGAAGGCTTGTCGGACAGAGTTTTGGAAAAGGCAGATACAAGAGAAGGACAGCTTGCTATTGCGCAAGACATTATGGCGATTGCGGAAAGCGGACTCGATTTCAATATGCGTTTTAGGACGAAACGCAGTAAAATTGACGCAAGCAGTTTCGTACATCTCGACTTGAACTGTTTCTTATATGAAATGGAATGTAAAGCAGCGGAAATGTTAAAGCTCATCGGCGGCGATTACCAACGATTTGAAGAAAACGCTGCAAAGCGCAAAGGGTTAATTGAAAAATATTTCTTTGATAAGGAATCGGGATTATATCTTGATTGCAATATCGTAGACGGCGGTTATTCTGAAATTGTCAGCGCAATCTCTGCATATCCCTATGCTTACGGGATATCCAACGATGTAAAAGGCTTAAAAAAGGTGATTGCAGGCTTGGAATACGAAAACGGTATTACCGTTACGCCTTACCGTGGCGAGGACGTGTATTTTCAATGGGATTACCCTTGTATGTGGCCTGCGGCTACCTGCATTATGTACAAAGCTCTAAAGCGTTTAGGTTTGTATGAAGACGCAAAGCGTATTGCGAAAAAGTATATGCGCGCGATGGACGAAAACTTTGTCAAGACGGGCAGGCTTTGGGAAAAGTATGATGCCGTAACGGGTGGTATTGGAGAATCTGCCGAATATGAAACTCCTGAAATGATGGGCTGGACGGCAGGCGTTTACGTTTATTTTGACGAAGAACTGAAAAAGTTGTAATCATGAAAACTCTTAAGAAAATAGAAAAATTTGATAAAACTCAAATGGAAAGATTGCTGATACCTATATGGAATAGCGATGAAATTATCGATGAAACAGGCGTGGTAATCGGTGAAGAAGGTGCTATACAATTGCTCGGACACCCCACCCATGGTCGCGTTGAAGTGAAAAATATCTTTGGTGACGCGTTGTATGAAGAGGGTGTTGATTATACGGTTGACGGGAATAAAATTAAGCGTATTGCCAGCGGTAATTTGCCTTATTTTGAAGTGGAAGAGTATTTTAGAAAAGAGCCGAACGCGCACATTATTTTGAAAGCGGACCCGTCGAAGATAGAATTTTCTTTTCCCGAACAAAGATATATTTATTTTAGCGAAGGGCTGGCGGGCTTTGACAAATACATAAGCATTTCCTATCGAGTAGATAAAGCGCTTTGCGAAGATTTAATTGTAGGAGATAAACGCCTGCAAGCGTTTGTTGAAACTATAAAAGGAACGAAGCGTGCGAATCTTTTGTTATATGGGGATTCTATTACGGTTGGGTGTAATGCAACGGGAACGCAATATGGCGGCAACGTTAGCCCATATTTACCCGATTGGAATACCCTCGTAAAGCTTTATCTTGAAAAGAAATACTCCGCAGAGATTAAGGTTTCTAATCAAGCAGTTGGCGGTTGGAGTACGATAGAAGCGGTAGATAATTTCGAGAAAAAATGCGGCGAAACGCTGTCGTCCACGGACTTGTTTTGTATCGGATTCGGTGCAAACGATATATTGACGGAGCTTGCACAGTATAAGCAAAGAATTAAAATCTTAATTGACGGATATTTACAAGCAAATCCTAACGGAAACGTTCTATTGTATTCCACGTTGTTGCCAAACAATCAGGCAATCGGTTGGCGTACGAATCACGCATTCTTTGAGCAAGTATTACTTGACCTTGCTGCTGAATATGAACGAGTAGGCGTTGCGAAAATATCAACGGTTTTCTTGTGGTTGGAAGCGCAGGGGAAACCTACGAGAGATTTGCTTGCAAACAGCATAAACCATCCAAACGACTTTGGTGTAAGAGTGTATGCGCAAACGCTGTTAAAAACGTTATTAGGCGAAGAATTTTTATAAAGGGAAAGAAAATATTATGAAGAAAGTAACTTTATTAGGCGATTCTATTAGACAAATTGGGTACGGTACGAAAGTGCCTGAAATGCTTGGCGAAGAATACGAGGTTTTTCAGCCCGAAGATAACTGCCGTTTTGTGAAATATACTTTGCGTATGTTATTCGATTTTAAGGCGCAAATCGAAGGGAGCGACGTTATCCACTGGAATAATGGGCTTTGGGATATTCCTACGGCGCTTTTTGACGATGGAGAGCCGTTTACGAGCGAAGAGGAATACGTTGTAAATATGCTCCGCGTTGCAAAGGAATTGAAAAAGCTGGGCAAGCGAGTTATCTTTGCGACGACTACGCCCGTGCATTATGAGTTTCCATACAACGACAACAAGATTATCAAGCGTTATAACGATTTGATTGTTCCTAAACTGCAAGAACTCGGGATAGAAATTAACGACTTGTATACGACGGTTATGCAAGATCTTTATAAATATATCGGCGCGGATCAAATTCATTTGTCGGAAGAAGGAATTGCGGTTTGTTCGGAACAAGTAGTGAAAGCTATTAAAGGGTAGTATCCCAAAGAGTGATTCTTGAAGAAGATGTTTGAAGGTAAGAGTTTTGAAATAGGCTTATGCGAAACCTCTTGCGAGGTGAACGATTATCTCGACAGAGGGTTGACCAATGAAATTATTGCGCATTTTGCAGGGGGATTTAAGGCAACGGCAATGCGCGTGTGGCTTCGCTTTCATGAATTTGCCCATTGCGATAAAGATGATAACGTGACGATTATCGAAGAACGTGCGAAAAAGTTGCATACATATTTGGATGCGTTAAAAGCAAAGGGAGTAAAGGATTTTTCTTTACTCTCTTGGTCGTTTTTGTATCCCGAAGATTTTCATTGTACGGACGGTTGGGCTGTGCCTGACCCAGTAAAGGAAACGGAAAAATATATTCGTTTCTTAAACGTGCAGAGAAAACTTTATGAGTTGATTGCTAAGCAATTCCCCGATATTTGTTATTTTGAACCGACAAACGAACCCGACGGCACAAGCGGGGACTTTTTACACCGCGAAGGCTTTACGTATGGAAAAACGAAAGAAGATAATGCTCCCTACATATATACGCAAGAGGAAATTGTTAAAATCGTTTTAGATTTATCGTATTTCACGAATGCAGGCATTAAGAAATATAACCCGAATGCGAAAGTTTTGTTTCCTGGTTTTTGGAATACGGACGACGCACCTATGTATTTAACGAAAGTCTTTTCCGAGCTTCAATCGGGGCTGTATCCTTCGATTAGCGAAGAAAAGTCGAATAGACAAGAAGACTTCTTTGAGGTCATGAATTTTCACCCCTATTCCTTAAAAACGGGGGAAATTGACGAGGGTTGGCTGCAAACACAAAAACGCTTATATAGTGTTATGCAGTCGTTTGGCGTAGGAGATATGCCCGTGTGGTATACGGAATTAGGCTGGTCGGATTTTGCAAAAGAAACGGAAAAGGAGTTAATTGGCGGTAGATTCTTAAAGGTCTTTGACGCGGTAGAAAAAGAACTCACTTTCGTTAAAAAGATTTTTCTTTTTAGACTTTGTACTTTGGCAAATAAAAAAGAGTGTATCGGTGAAGATAACTTCGGGCTTATATATAATATTTACGATGAAAAACATTCGGGCGAACCGAAACCGGCGGCGATTGCGTTGGCAAAATATCTCAATGGGGAAAACTATGCTATTAACGCGCTTTATAAATACGTAAAGCAATGTAAAAATTAATTGTAGAAGATAGTCTAAAAGGATAAAATATGGGCTTCAAAAAAGCAAAATGGATTTGGGTTGAAAAGGATTGTAAGCCCGATACATACGGTGAATTTTATGATGAATTTCAATGGGAAGAAGGAGATGTAAATTGCCTTCTTTCTTGCGATGGCGATTATACGTTGTATATCAACGGGCAATACGTAGCAAGCAATCAATACGGCGATTACGAGTGGTATAAATCGTATGATAGTATAGATATAACTCCCTATTTGAAAAAAGGTAGGAATTCTATTGCTGTTTTGGTTTGGCATTTCGGAACGGATAGCCAGCGTTATATAAAGGCGAAAGCAGGGCTTGCTTTTGAGGTGCAATTGAATGGCGAAGTTGTGCTTGCAGGCGGAGAATATACACGCGCAAGATATAGCGTAGCATACAAGCAAGGCGCAAAGAAGCTGGTAACACGGCAGTTGGGCTTTTCGTTTGCGTATGACGCTACCCAAGAAGATGAATGGAAAAACACGGGTAGCGGTTTTCAAAAAGCTGTTCTTATCCATAAAAATTGCTCGTTTGTGGAACGCCCGACCAAGAAGTTGAAACTGCTTGAACTCGTACATGGTAGGGTGGTTTTGTCCGAAAGCAACCATTATATCATAGATTTAGGCAAGGAAACGGTAGGGCTTGTTTCCCTTGATTTTGTATCGTCTGCCGTTCAAAAGATAACTGTTGCGTGGGGTGAAGACCTGCAAGACGGTCACGTTCGTCAAAAAATAGAACATCGGGATTTTAGTTTTGATTACGTTGCAAAAGCAGGCAAGAACGAGTACGTAAACTATATGCTCCGTTTGGGCTGTCGCTATTTGGAAATTCATACAGAAGTACCTATTGAAATCGAAAGTATCGGTTTAATTCCGCAAGTATATCCCGTCAAAGAAAAACAAGTAATTCTTGACAATGCATTAGACCAAAAGATATATAATGCTTGCGTGAATACGTTGAAACTTTGTATGATGGAACATTACGTGGATACACCGTGGCGTGAACAATGTCTGTACGTATATGATTCGCGGAATCAAG
>JAZORL010000064.1:0-4138 GCA_045656625.1 Candidatus Scatosoma sp.
GTAGAGCAACGGACTGTTAATCCGTGTGTCGTCAGGTCGAGCCTGACAGGGGCAGCCATTAGTATGGGTCTATAAGTATTTTGCTTATAGACCTATACTAAAATTATAACGGTTTCTTAAAAAGGATAGCCGAGATGCTAATATCGGTGTCGGGATCACGACCTGTTTATATCGGAAATTGTTGGGTTTACCCTTAAAGTTTAACACAGTAAGCACCGTTTCGGGAAGTTTGATGTGCTTATAAAATCTGAACCCGTGGTAGTACGCGAATAGGGCACGTGTCATGAAAGTGCAACACGAACTGCGGCTACAAAATGAATTAGCTATTGTTTTGTAGTGACCGAAACGGTTAACGTTGGCAGAAGGAACTTCCAACTTAGCAATTAGAACAGTTAGTATAACGCTAACTGTTTTTTATTTATAAAAAATACTTTTTGTCCCACACACTATACCTAAAAACGAGATAATGTCCCACACATACATCTTGCACTTACAAAAAAGCTGTCAGTGCATAAAAAGACGAGATTTATTCAATCTCGTCTTTTTTATTCGTTAAAAACTGCATAAAATGGTGTAAAACGGAATAAATATGCAATCAAAAAGTGGGACAAAAATGTTGCGATTTATAGCTGTCATTCCAGACCCTATAGGTTATGAACTGAAGCAGCAACTTTTTTTGACTAAAATTTTTATTATTCTTGTGTTTCAATAAGTTCAGTACCATAACAGCCATTGCACCTTTCCATTCAGGGTTTTCAATACAACACTGCATTCTTTGTAAGTCGGTGGCAAGATTTGCGAGAAATACGGTAGATTCACTCAAAATATGTGATAGATGATGAAGCGCAAGAAAAAGGTGATTTATCAAACTAAGTGCAATACTTTTCAAAAAAAGTTCAAAATTTGACTTGATTACATATTGTTTGGTAGATTTGTTTTTTGAGTTTGTAAATGCTTATTCTTGCCGATTTCTTTAACGATAAATTCTTCGTGGTTGTAAATAATAATACTTACTGAGGCATTTTCAACCCAAGGAATAGTTTTCATTTCCGTAAGGGGAAGTTTTTGCCATAAGCATTGTAATGCTCGTATAACACCTGCGTGTGTTGTAATAGCAATGGTTTTTCCGTCGTGTTCCGTGGCAAGTTTTTTTAAGGCGTTTGAAGCACGAAGCTGTACTTCTTCCATGCATTCGCCATTTGTACAACGAGCAATTCCGATATTATTAAGCCAAAGCGTATAATCATCTTTGTATAATTTTAAAATCTGTTCAGGTGTTTTTTCTTCCCAGTCGCCACCGTTAATTTCTTTTAAATCGTTTTCAATAAGAATAGGAAGCTTGAAAAGATTTGAAATGGGAAGAGCGGTATTGAATGCTCGTTGCAAAGGGCTAGAATATAAGAGATCGATTTTGAAATTCTCGTAGAGGTAGCGCGCGGTTTGGTTTGCTTGTTCAATGCCAAGCGTAGAAAGTTGTACGTCGGTTTGTCCCGTAAAATAACCGTGTTCGTTTGATTTGCTGTAACCGTGTCGAATGATTAGGAATGTAGTCATGATGTTATAATTTTTTTATTTTTAATGCCAATTCAGTCTTGACTATTTGTTCATTGGAATTATGTAAACGGCAAACAAGACAAGAATAGATTGAGTCAATAATGGCTAGCTGTGTGATTCGAGAACTCAAACCTAAGATGCGGTAATTAGTTTCATCAGAAACGGTGTGCAAAAGAATATCGCTAACTTTATCGATGGGGGATTTTCCAAAATTGGTAATAGCAATTGTGGTTGCTCCGTTTTGTTTGGCTGTTTCTAATGCTTGTATAATATCTCGGGAACACCCCGAATGAGAGATTCCGATAATTACGCTGTTTTTATCTGTATGTGAAGCCGCAATTGTTTGCATATGGTTATCTGTATATGCGTGCGCGTTTAATCCTAAGCGGAACATTTTATGTGATGCGTCTAAAGCTACGGAAGCCGAGTTTCCAAGTCCACATACTAAAATGTTGTCGGAAGCAAGGATTGTTTGGCAGCACTTTTCTAAACTCTTTCCATTAATTATTTTTTTGGTTTTTTCCAAAGAACAATAAATATCTTCGCATATTTTGTGAAATATGTCAATGGCTGTATCATCGTAAGAGATGCTTTCATTGATTGGGTGAGATTTCGATTCTTGTGCGATGGCGAGCTTGAGTTGTTGATAACCATCGAAGCCAAACCGTTTAGAAAAACGGACAATCGTGGCCTCACTCGCGCCACAAGCCTTTGCGAGATCTGTGATGTAAAGTGGGATTATAGCGTTTGGTTTTTGCAATAAAAAGTCGGCAATCTTTTTTTCGGTTTTACTGAGAGAATTGTAATAGGCTTTTATATTTAGCATAGTTTTGTTCATGATATTTTCGTCCAAACTGCGTATTATTGAAAATGTTTTTCACTTTTTTAGTATAGCATAGGTGCCGGGTGGAAGTCAAATAAAAGAATAATAATAATAAAAATAAAAATTTTTTAAAAAGTAGATTCAAATACTTGAAAATGATTTTCATTTATGATAGAATATATATTAAATAAAATGAAAAAATAAAAATATTTTCATATAAGGAGAAACTATGAACGACTTTTTATTTACGCAAATTTTAACAGAGCTTGAAGATGCGGTGGGCAGAGAGAATTGTTCTGTTCGCGAAATTGACAAAGTTACGCATAGCGTGGACTATTTCTGGTTATCACGCATGTGGGCAGACCGTGGCAGACGTATGCCTGAAGCGGATTATATCGTATCCCCGAAGAATGCGCAAGAAACTTCTAAGGTTATGAAGATTGCGAATTACTACAAAATCCCTGTAACGACGTGGGGTGGCGGTGGCGGTACGCAAGGCGGCGCAATCCCCGTTTGCGGCGGTATTTTGCTTGATACCAAACGTATGAACGAGATTTATGAAGTAAATACCGACAGTATGTACATAGAATGCGGTGCTGGCGCGATTTATAAGCATATCGAATGGGCTGCAAACGAAAAAGGATTTGCAACGATGCATTATCCTTCGTCCTTGACTTGCTCGACGGTAGGCGGTTTCTTAGCACATAGAGGTATCGGCGTTGTTTCGACAAAGTACGGTAAAATCGACGATATGGTATTAAAGATGGAAATCGTACTTCCCAACGGTGATATTATTGAAACGAGTTCTGCGCCCAAGCATGCGGCTGGTCCCGATCTTAACCAAATCTTTATCGGTTCGGAAGGTACGCTTGGTATTATTACCAAAGCACAAATCCGTATTTATGAACAACCCGAAGTAAGAAGATTTAGAGGGTTCTTGTTCAAAGATATGCACTCGGCGTTCGTTGCAAGTAAAGAAATTTTACAAAAGTTTAAGCCGTCCGTTATGCGTTTATATAACGAAGCAGAAACGGCAAGCTTGATTAAAAAGATTGTCGGTGTTGCAAAACCCGGTGCATTTATGAATATTGCCTATGAGGGTGTAAAAGAGCTTGTTGATGTAGAAGAAAAGATTTTGCTTGAAACGTTTGCAAAATACGGCGCGGAAGACCTTGGCAGTGAATACGGCGAAAAATGGTGGAAAGAAAAGATTACTTTCTTCTATCCCGGTCATATGATGGACTTGCCTCAAATGTTTGGTACGATGGATACCATCGCTCCTTACGACAAGATTGAAAAAATCTATTGGGCAATGAAAGAAGCGATTGAGACCAACTTCCCGCAAGCGAAATTTATCGCACACTTCTCGCATTGGTACGAATGGGGTTGTATGATTTACGACCGCTTTATCGTGGACGAAAAGGATGTTCCAAAAGATCCCGTTGAAGCAATGCGCTTGCACAATGCGATTTGGAACTTGGGTGTTAGAACGGCGATTGCGAACGGCGGTGTAGTCAACGATCACCACGGCGTAGGTATTAAATTAGGGCGTTTGATGAAAGAACAGTACGGTCCTGCTATGCAGGTATTTGAAGGCATCAAAAAATCGCTCGATCCGAACGGTATCATGAATCCGTTTAAGCTTGGTTTATAATAGGAGGGTAAAAGTATGAATATCACGGAAAAAGCAAAAAAGATTGCGGATAGTTGTAGATTTTGTTGGATGTGCCGTCACATTTGTCCCATTGGTAATGCAACAGG
>JAZORL010000065.1:0-3184 GCA_045656625.1 Candidatus Scatosoma sp.
CCGCCGGCACAACC
Source organism: Candidatus Scatosoma sp. (assembly GCA_045656625.1). Lineage (GTDB taxonomy): Bacteria > Bacillota > Clostridia > Christensenellales > Borkfalkiaceae > Scatosoma. The sequence continues at coordinate 15 of JAZORL010000065.1, forward strand.
GATAATAATATCCGCTTTCACGCCGTATTTATCAAGCGCAGTTTTCGTTTCCAAACCAATTACCGACTGGTGTAAAAGCACTTGATTGAGTACGCTGCCGAGTGCGTAGCGATAGCCGTCCTTATTCGACGCCGCTTCCACCGCCTCGGAAATCGCACAGCCGAGCGAACCGCCCGTGCCAGGGAATTCCGCATTGATTTTTCTGCCTACTTCCGTGGTCATAGACGGGGACGGGGTGACCGTCGCACCATACGTTCGCATCACTTCCCTGCGGAAAGGCTTTTGCTCGTAGGAAACCTTGACCATATACACGTTGCAGTCCAAACCGAAATAGGAACAAGCCATAGAAAGAGCAGTACCCCATTGTCCTGCGCCCGTTTCCGTCGTCACCCCTTTCAAGCCCTGTTCTTTTGCGTAGTAGGCTTGGGCAATCGCGGAGTTGAGCTTGTGCGAGCCGGACGTGTTATTCCCCTCGAATTTATAGTAAATATGCGCAGGAGTATCAAGGACTTTTTCCAAGCAATACGCGCGAATAAGGGGGGCGGGGCGGTACATTTTATAGAAATCGCGCACTTCCGTCGGGATTTCTATATACTTCGTCGTATCATCGACTTCCTGACGGGCAAGCTCTGCACAAAATACACTCGAAAGCTCTTCCGCCGACATCGGCTGTAAGGTTTTCGGGTTCAAAAGCGGTGCAGGCTTCTTATCCATGAAAGCGCGCAAGTTCAGCCAATACTTCGGGAGTTCCGTTTCATCAAGATAGATTTTATAAGGGATTTCTTTTTTCATATTCTCTCACTCCTTTTTATTGGTTAGAAAATATATTATCACATTTTTCGATAATAGTCAAGCAAAGCAACGGTAAAATCGATAATTAATTGTCCGAAAAGTTAAGAAAAACCGCCCTTGAAAAAGGACGGCTATATTTTGCGAATCAAGGGGGGCTTTTTTCAAAAACACCCTACCCGTGTACGAGTTCAAAGGGTGTAGCAATCAAAAATACCGCCCGTTTCAAGGTCCTTCCAATAAAGGGTATCTTCATCGAGAAGAATATAGGAATGGGGGGTATCGGGTTTGGGAAGGGCAACGGAGCCACAGTTGGCATAAATTGCGCCGTTTTCCAGTTCTTTACAGCAAGGGGTGTGGAAATGTCCGTTGAAAAGGACGTCCCCTTTTTGTAAGAGGGGCGGATTTTGCTCGTCGAAGAGGTGTCCGTGCGTCAAAAACAGCGTTTTGCCCTTGACGGAAAGGAGTGCGTAGTCGGCAAGAATAGGGAATTCCAACACCATTTGGTCGACTTCACTATCGCAATTTCCACGCACGCAAAGGATTTTGTCCTTGATTTCGTTGAGCATCGAAAAGACTTTTTTCGGCGAGTAGTCGTCGGGGAAATCATTTCTCGGCCCATGGTAGAGAATATCCCCAAGAAGGACGAGTTTGTCTGCGTTTTCGTGACGGAAGACCTCTAAAAGTTCATTTGCCCAATGCGCTGAGCCGTGGATATCGGATGCGAAAATTATTTTCATAAAAACACCTATTAAAATCGTGAATATAGACTGCAAGCTCCCTAAAGGGAGCTGCTTGAAAGTTAGAAGATAAATTTAATAATCTCAAATTGCTCGGGCAGGTATGCGCCGCTGCTGTAAATTTGCGCATATTCTTCCAAGAGCTTGGGTAAATCCTCTTCGCGTGAGCTTTTGAACGAGAACTCCGAGAAATTGACCGCCTTATTCGCCAAAAGGTTGATTGCAGTCGATACAAACTCACGGCTTTCGCTAATACCTTTTATTTTGACGTTGTTCTTGATGGCGTATTCCAAGTTGACGTGCAAGGGCTTGCCCGTAAGCGCGCAGAAGGAAACGTATGCGTCACGCTTTACCAAAGGAAAGAGAACGGAAGGTTCGCAACGGTTGGAAAAGGCGAGATATACCGCCCCGTCCGCAAGTTTACCGCCCGTCGCCGCAATCACGTTGTTTTTCAACGTTTCGTCGTTGGGGAAGGTGTAGTAGATACCGCTGCGCTTTGCACGGGCAAGACGTTCGGCGTTGTTGTCCGCCAAAATGGGCACTGCACGGTGGTAAATCAAGATTTGGCAAAGGATGTTGCCGTACAAACCGCCGCCAAGCACCAAAATATGCTGACCTACTTCCACGTGCATTTCGTCTACGATATGCTCCGCAAGGGCAATCGCATCGATTAAGAAAGCCGCCTCGTCCGTGACGGAAGCAGGCAGGGGATAGACGTCGTCTATGCCTGCAAGCACGAAATCACGGTAAAAGCCGTCCGCCGTTTCACCTGCGATCCGCAAGCCGTCGGGGGCGCATTCGTCCTCGGTCACGCTCGCAAGATACACTCTATTGCCCTTTTTAACGAAGGAATCTTCATCCGCTGCGGTGACTTGACCGATAGCAAAACGGCCGGGAATAAAGGGTGCCTTCACTTTGAGCGCACCGCAGTAGACGGCAACGTCCGTTTCGGTTAAGAGCGCTTTGGTGACCTTGACCTTGATTTTATCGTCGGTACGCTTCAAATCAGGCGTGGTGACGTGCTGTAAATTGTGGGGATAAGCTAATTGCCAAGCTTTCATAAAAATCCTAATTTAATATATTTTCATTGTCGCGCGAATATGCGTGCGACAATCGCGTATAATAAGTATAACCTATTTTTACGAAATTTGCAACTATTTTTTTTAATTTCGCGCAAAAACAGTTGACGAGTAAGAAAAAAAGCGGTATAATTGGTTAGCATAAGAAAAATAGCGAGGTAACTACAATGAAAGCAGATATTCATCCCAAATATCACGAAGTAACTGTAACTTGCGCTTGTGGAGCTACTTTTAAGACCGGTACGACGAAAGACGGCGACGTTATGAAAGTAGATATTTGCAGCAATTGCCATCCTTTCTTCACGGGCAAGCAAAAGTTGGTTGATACCGGTGGACGTGTCGATAAGTTCAAAAAGAGATATGGTCTTTAATTGGTAAAACGGGGCTTTAGGACATAGTCTTAAAGCCTTCTTCTTTTTTGCGGGGGTTTTGTTCCCCCGCAAAAAAGAAGAAGAAACTTTTGTAAAAACGGCAAAGGAATATGAAAAAAGAAAAGAAACAACAACTGAATTGCACCTACATTGGCGGTCAAGCGGTTATGGAAGGGGTAATGATGCGCGGT
>JAZORL010000066.1:0-3652 GCA_045656625.1 Candidatus Scatosoma sp.
TTGCCGCGTAAACGGACGCACCTGCTTCGTTGACGATTACGTAACCTACTTCTCTGCCCGTTTCCGCCTTGATTTCTTTTATCAAATCCGCAATGAAGATTTCGCTTTCCTTGCTAGCAGTACCGTTGCCGCAGGAAATAACTTCAACCTTATGCTTTGCAATCATCGCCTTCAAAACGACTTTTGCATCCGCGATTCCTTTTGCAGAACCAAGCGTGGGATGTACGACGGTATTATCCAAAACCTTACCCGTGCCGTCTACTACGCAAATTTTACAGCCTGTACGATAGCCCGGATCCCAACCCATTGTGATTTTATTTTTGACGGGCGGTTGCATCAAAAGCGGTTTTAAGTTCAACTCAAACATTTTAATCGCTTGTTCGCTCGCCTCGTCAAACAACTGCGCGCGAACCTCTCTTTCCACGGAAGGCGCAATCAAACGATCATAACTATCCGCTGCAGCTTCTTTCACGAGCTTGCTGCATTCCCCACCGTCTTTTAAGAAACCAGCTGCCGTAATACGTTTTGCAAATTCCGTATCGACGTTGATAGTGACTTTCAGGAATTCTTCCTTTTCCCCACGGTTCAACGCTAAAACACGATGGCTTTTTACTGCGCTTACAGGCTCGGAATAATCCGCATACATATTGTACGTTCCTGCTTCATCTGCTTCCTTCTTTCCTTTGGCGTAGCAAGAAGTAATTTCCCCGTGATTGAAGAAGAAATTACGGAGCTTTTTACGGGTTACGGCGTCGTCGGAGATGATTTCCGCAATAATATCTTTCGCACCCTCGATAGCTTCTGCGTTCGTTTTCACTTCTTCCGTAATATATTTTGTTGCCTCAGCACCAACGTCCAGAGCCTTATCCTGCGCTAAAATCGCATCCGCCAAGCCTTGCAAGCCTTTTGCAATCGCCACGGAAGCACGCGTCTTTCTCTTTTGCTTATACGGACGGTAAATATCCTCCACTTCCGTCAACGTGACCGCCTTTGCAAGCGCCAACGTGATATCATAGGACATTTTGCCTTGCTCGGTGATCGAGTTTGCGACTTCTTCTTTTCTCTTTTCGAGATTGCGAAGATAGGTAAGTCTATCAAACAGTTCACGAAGGACTTGGTCGTCACAGCTACCTGTCATTTCCTTACGATAACGCGCAATGAAAGGGATGGTATTCCCTTCATCAATAAGCGAAACGATGTTTTTTGCATGTGTGGGGTTCAAATTGAATTCTTGAGTAATCGTTTGTAAAATATCCATAAAACTACCTTATTAAATTATTTTTTGATATTTTTAAGGAACGCAAAGTTTCCTTTTGTTCGTTGGTTAAGCGATAGCTTTCTATCGCCTTTTGAATGGCTTTATTGTGCGTTTTTGGGTTCAAAATCCGCCGTTTTAGCACGCTTACACCATACTCGTATTCTTTGATTAAAATCTCTGCTGTGAGCCAAGCCGCAGCCATATGTACGTAGTAATTCGCCGTATTTGCACGGAGAAGATAATTTTCAATAAGTGGCAAATATGGTTTGTCCACGTAATAATATAGCAAGCATACCAATGCGTATCGCTCGTAATATTCGCCGCCGTGAGAAAATAGACCTTCTATTTCCGTCAAAAATCGTGCTTTATTTGGGGAAATGCACTTTGCCTTAAAGCAATCGCATAGCGCCCAATTATCCATCAAAGAAACAGCCGTTTCAAATTCTTTAATAAAAGCATCATACGGCAACATAGAAATAATCGTCAGCTTGATAAAAACTACTTCGTAATATTCGTTAGGAAACGCCAATATTTCGTCCTTATATCGGCTATAATCTTTGGCAAGTGCGCGCATTGTCGGAGTGCGTACGCCTAAAATCTCGTATTTTGTGGGAATGAGCCGTCTTTGGAAATCGGCAAACGTAGGTTCAGAATGGGATTGAAGAATTTTAATAAATTCGGTATACTTCATTAAGTTCTTTTCTCCATATTTCTTCTTGAAATCTCGGGTTTGCAGGACTTGTAGAAGGCATTTTAATATACGGGATATTGCAATCACTATACCGCGATAAGAATAATTCGTAGGCAAGCGTACCGTTTAGCAAGATTTTTTCTATGTTTGCCCTCTTAAAAATTTCTGATAAATCGGCTATTTCCACGTTTTTTATCGATGAATCGGCAGAACCCTCAATTTCGCAGGAAACCGCCATATCCCAAAGCGCAATATTTCTGCGCTGTAAAAATTCCCTTTTCCCCTGCGTTGTTTCGGGAATTTGTTCCCCAAAATATCCGCAAATAGTACGCCAAAAACGATTTTGTTTGTTCCCGTAATAAAATGCAATTTCTCGGCTTTTTACAGACGGAAAACTGCCCAAAATCAATACCCGGCTATTCTTATCAAATACGGGCAAAAAGCCCATCTTTTGTATATTTGTTTCCATTAGTTCATAAAGGACGGCTTGTTGTTCCCAACCGTTGATATTGCCATATAACGCTCGTCGAACATTTCCTTTGCCGCTTCTTGCGCCATTTCATAAGTCATCGAGTTGATTTCAGAAAGTTTCTTTTCAAAATCGAATAAATCGTTATGATTTAGCATTCGCACGCCATAAAGCAGCATTTGAGAATTCGTGCTTTCGTTGCCAAAGAATAAGGACGCCTTCATTTGTTCGCGGCTGCGCAAGAATTCGTCTTTTGTGATCCCCTTTTTTTTCACGTTTTTCAATACGTCGAGAATTGCTTCATACGCTTGCTCTTGGTTGGCAGGATTAACCCCTGCATAAATACCCTGCAAACCACATTCGGGATAGAAGGAAAGATAGGAATACACGGAATATGCTAAGCCTCGCTGTTCACGGACCTCTTGGAAAAGTCTTGAACTCATCGAGCCGCCGATAACGCTATTCACCGCCTTAAATAAATCCATTCGGGAATCGTTGCGAGAAATTGCGGGATAGGCAAGGGCGATATGCACTTGTTCAATCGGCTTAATGCGTGCAATTTTTTGATGTTGCAGCTGCACGTTTGCTTTTCGCTCCTCAAAACAGCCCTTTTCCAAATTTCCAAAATAGCTTTCTACAAGCGCTTGCGCCGTCGTAAAATCAATTGCGCCTGCAAAGGAAATTACGATGTTTTCAGGACAATATCTCGCCTTTTTATAGCGGCGTACGTCGTCAAGAGTAAATCCCTTTACGTTCGATGCAGGGCCTAAAATATTCCGTCCATAGTTCTCTTGCCCAAAGTATGCGTTCGCAAGCACGTCCAAACATAAATCCTCGGGCGTATCTTCATTCATGGAAATTTCCTCACAAATAACCCCTTTTTCACGTTCCATTTCGTCTTCGGGATAGGTTGCGTTTAAGAAAAGATCCGCCAAAAGCTCAAAGCATGCCGCCGTGTGGTCCATCGTACTCTTTGCGTAATAGCAGGTATGCTCCTTGCCTGTAAACGCATTTACTTGCGCACCTAAACGATCGAATGCATCGGAAATCTCAAAAGAATTTCGTGTTTTCGTACCCTTAAACTGCATGTGTTCAATAAAATGCGAAATACCGTCTTCCGCATCCGTTTCCGACGCACCGCCTGTACCTACGAGTATACCCATTGTCACAGACATAAGTCCTTGCATTTGTTTTACAACGAGCCGAAGCCCATTTTCATAACGTTTTTCGTTTA
>JAZORL010000067.1:0-17618 GCA_045656625.1 Candidatus Scatosoma sp.
CAGAACAAAATCACCGAAACGGCGTCTACAATCGTTCTAATGAACGGGTTTGCAACAACCGCAGGGTCAAGCCGACAAACCTTTGCCAAAATCGGCAAAATTGCGCCGACAAGCTTTGCGACGATCACCGTGCAGAAAAGGGCAAGGGATACGACCAAACAAACCTCGTTCGTGTAGTCCGTCACACCGAGCATCATTTTGTCGATGAGAATGAGCTTTCCAAAGCATACGGCGGCAAGGGTGACGCCGAGCAAAAGGGATACGAGGAATTCTTTTAGCACGACTTTCCCTACGTCCTTCGTTTCAATTTCGCCAAGCGAAAGGGCGCGAATGACCGTAACCGAAGCTTGCGACCCGGAATTACCGCCCGTACCCATAATCATCGGTACGCAAGCGACCAAGCAGGTAGAAAGCTGCGCTTCGTAGTTGTTCAAAATAATCGCCGTGAACGTCGAGCCGAGCATAAGGATGATGAGCCAAAGCACACGGTTTTTCCAAAGGCTGAACGCTCCCGTTTTTAAGTAGGGCTTGTCCGTCGGCGCCATAGCTGCCATCTTTGCAATATCCTCGGTGTTTTCTTCTTCGATGACTTCCATTGCGTCGTCGACGGTGACGATACCGACGAGCCGCATTTCTCTATCCACAATCGGGAGTGCCAAGAAGCCGTAATCGGAAATGGTACGCGCCACTTCTTCCTTGTCGTCTATCGTATAGGCGTAAATTACGTTTTCTTCCATAACGTCGGAAATGAGTGCGTTCTTCGGGGAAAGCATCAATTTTTTCGCTGTGACAAGCCCCAAAATCGTATTCGTTTCGTCTACGACGTAGCAGGTGTAAATCGTTTCCTTGTCGATTGCCGTACGGCGAATCCGCTCGAATGCGTCGTCGACGGTCATTGTCGGGCGCAGGGAAACGTATTCTATCGTCATAATGCTGCCTGCGCTGTCCTTCGGGTATTTCAAAATTTCGTTGATGGAAGCACGGGTTTCGCTGTCGCTTTGCGCCAATACACGGCGTACGACGTTTGCGGGCATTTCTTCGATTAAGTCGACTGTATCGTCCAAGAAAAGTTCGTCCAAGACCGCCTTAAATTCTCGATCGTTCAATTTATGGATAAGGCGTTCCTTGACGTCGCTATCCATTTCGACGAAGGTTTCCGCCGCAAGGTCCTTGGGCAGGATTCTAAAAAGCACCAAAAGCTGGGAGTCCGTTTCCGTGCCTTCAAATACTTCGGCAAGGTCGGTCGCATTCATGGAAGAAAGCAGGGGCTTTAAGACGGCGTAATTGCGTTCGGCTAAAAGCATCAAAATTTCGTCCGTTTCCGCAATACGGCGAACGATTTCTTGGGGCATTTCTTCGATGATATCGACGGTGTCGTCAACGGACATTTCGTCCATGACCTTTTCGAGCTCGTCGTCACGAAGACCGCCGATAATGCTTTCTTGCAGGTCGCTATCCAAAAGCAAAAGGGTATCTGCCAAAAGCTCGCTGTCAAGTTCGCGGCAGAAAGGGATAAGCGTTTCGGTTTCTAAACGGCTTAAAAAGGCGGCGAGTTCTTCGGCGGTTAGCTTATTGGCAATCGTCACTGCGCTTTCATAATCTTGCGCGGTCAATAATTCCAAGATTTCTTTTTCCATAAGTCTTTGCCTCCTTTTTCAATACTCAAAAAATGTGTGGACGGTCTGCCTAAAAAAGCGTTCCGTTAGTCTTTCGGTTTTTTGCGGATAATCAAATAATCCACGAGAATGCAAATTGCACCGCAGCCGAGAAGGATATAGGTAAAACGCCAAACGTCGTCCTTATCCGCGGTCGCATCCCCAAGCGTGGACTGCGTGGATTGCGGCGGTCTGCCGTCAAAGTCCGCAACGTGTGCTTGCGGTACGTAGCCGTAATGTTCTGCGCCTGTTTCGTCTACGTAGCTGACGAAATAATAGGGATAGTCAAGCTGGGTGATTTCCCCCAAAACGCTTACCTGTGCGCCGCGAGGAAGATTTGTCACCGTCAAAAGCTGGGTAAGATAGGGGAATTTATAAAGGGTCACGCCGCTGGAAACCCAGCCCGATCTTCCCTCGGGACAGTCCGTGCGGTATTCGTCCGCAGGGAGCAAGTCGCAAGCGGATTTTACAAGCAAATGGGTGGTGTATTTTCGTGCGGCGTTATCGTATACCGCCACGACGTAATATTGCTCCGTTGCGCCTAATTTGAGCGCCGTCACGGGCGTTTCCCAACGAGAATAGCGCTCGTAGGGGAAATACTCCGCACCCTGCAAGGAGAAAATGTCAAACTCGACCGCCAATGCGTTTGGCTTGCTGCGAATAAGCTCGACGTTTGCGCTTTGACGGCTGAAAATTTCCTCGTCTGTGTCGCCTACGGGGATTGTTTTTACCGTGGGAAGGTTTAATGCGGTCGTCTTGGCTAAATAGTTTTCTTCGTAGAGAAGGTAGGTCGCATTTTCTTCCAAGCCAAAGGTGAAAGAAAGCAAGTTTGCGCTGTTCGTATAGACGAGCGGCGTAGAGAAATCGTAGCTTTCGCCGTCGATTTTTATAATCGAATTATCGTTCAACGCGTACACGCTGCCGTTATAATCTACGGAAATTTTCTTGGTGTACGCAGGAAGCTCGCCTGGTATGCGTTCGCCCTCTGCCATTGCGGAAAGAAATTCTTCTTCCGTATAACGGAAAATGCTTGTGCCGCTGCCTACGTACAAATTCCCGTAAGCGTCTGCAGTGAGAAGCTTGGCATAGCGAGCCGTGTTCTTTTTCGTTTCTTGCACCGTCCAAGCGGTTTTCTCGGAAGCGGCGTAGCAATAATTGCCCTCGGTGATGAAATAATAGGTATCGAATACGCAAGCCGCGCCCATAAGCGTGCCGCTGAAATCTTCCAAAACCGTAAGCGCCGCACCGTAATTTTCCGCAGTCAAGCTGTAAATAATCGCCGTCGTGTCGTTTGCGACGACCGCCGTTTCGCCGTTCGAGGCGAGATAAAGAGGGGTAAGCTCCGAAGAGATGGGCGTTTCAAAGGTTCCCGTTGCCGTGTTGTATACGGAAATACGGCTGTTGCCTGCGTCGGCGATGAGAAGCTTGTCCCCTGCGAGGACTGTTTCCGTTGCCCCGTTTAAGCGATGCGTAGAGCTGGACGCGCTGCCGATTTCGTATTCGGTGAAGGCGTGCGCCTGCAAGGAATATTGAAGAATACAATCTTCTTGCACGACGTAGACGAAGTCTTCCCAAAGGGACAAGGAAGACGAACCGTTTTGTTCGCTAAAAATGGGGGTGACTTTGCCTGCATCGTTGCCGTCGAATTCCGATAAGTTGTAGGAATAGAATCCGCCTGAAAGATCGGCGCAGGTGAGTACGTTTTCGCTGATCGCCATGGAGACGATTTCCGAAGGGAACGCCGTAAGGAATGACTCCGTGTTTTCGGGGTCTTTAGGATCGATTTTGTAAAGGTATTTGCCTGCGTCCGTGTAGTAAAGCTCGTCTTCCCAATAGGTGATTGCCGGCTTGGAAAGCAGGTGGTCTTGAATGGGGGGCGCATAAACGTCGGGGTTGCGTAAATCGGTGACCGAAATCTTCGCAATATCTCCCGAAATCGCCGTGAAAAAGAGCTTTTGACCTGCGATATAAAAGGTGTTGCAGGAAAAATTTAAGCGGGTTTCCGTCAAGCTCTTGGGCTCGAGGGAATAAAGCTGCATTGCCGAATCGAGGAAATACAGAGTTTCTTCTTCGGAGAATTGCAATTTCGTTACCTTTTCGGGGTGGGTATACTGCGTGTAAACGCCCTGCTTGCGGTTGTAAACGAAAATCGTTTTATCGTTCGCAATCGCCGTGAAATTTTCCGCAACCGCAACGTCGGAAACTTTGACGCTCGCACTATTGGTAAGCTCCAAATACTGCTCGTAGCTATTCGGCGCAACGAGGGTCGTTTGCTCTGCCGTTTGGGCGGCGGCTGCCGTCGTTCTTTCGATTGGATTTTTCGCAAGCAAAACCCCCGCTCCCGTTGCACAAAGAGCGGTCAGCGCCAAAGCGCATAAAGTTTTACGCGAAATTTTACCCATACGCAACTATTATACCATCTTTTTACGGGAAATGCAATAGTTTGCGGAAAAGTTTCCTAAAGGAAAAAATGAAAAATGGGCGGCAATTTTGGACGACGTAGGAAATGGGGCTCTGGAGTGGGGAAAAAGTGGCAGCGGTGGCGAAAAATGGGGGCAATCGGGGAAAACGCTTTGACGAGCTTGGCGCAGGGGAAAATGGGAAAAGAGCATTTTTAGGCGGTGTTCGGATTTTTTAGGCGGTGTTCGGGTTTTTTGTTTGCATTTTTGGAAAAAATTGCCTGTTTTGACCGTTTTTTAGGTGAAAATAGGCATATATATGACATATTTAATTTGGGTAAACGGGTAAAACACGAACAAATGTTCGGATTTTTCATTAAAAAAATGGCAGTCACCTCTTGCAAAAATGGGGAATCAATGTAATAATAGCCCCGTCGACCGAGCGAATCGGCTGACGAAGTGAAAAGTGAATTGCCAACGATGACGGCGTGAGTTGTGTCTGAGGGTACGAGAGTGGAATTGCTTTCGTGGAAAGCAATTCGTTGCGGAAAGATTTGCGTTGGAGATTCTTCGCCTGCGGCTCAGAATGACAAAGGGCGGCTCGGAATGACAAGAGGGTGGCTCGCGGTGACGAGGTGGAAGGATTTGCGTTGGAGATTCTTCGCCTGCGGCTCAGAATGACAAAGGGGATGGCTCAGAATGACAAGAGGGCGGCTCGGAGTGACGGGGCGGAAAGATATGCGTTGGAGATTCTTCGCTTGCGGCTCAGAATGAAAAAGGGCGGCTCGGACGGACAAGAGGGCGTTGTGGAAGGACAAGCCTACGTTTAATGAAGTATAAAAATTACGTTATAAAATTTACGGCGGCGAGTAGTCGGGAGATGAAAGCGGCTTTTAGGAGGTGATGGAAATTTGGAAAATTACGCAAAAACAATCCTTTTCGCTTATCCGCTTTTGAAAACGGTGGAAAAGGATTACGAGGAGCATATTCGAAACAAGGCTTTGCTCTCTTACGGCGGGAATCGTACTGCTTTGGAGCTCGCTGAGTATTTGGCGGAGGAGCTGATTCATCAGCAAAATCTTTCGTGGCTTAAACAAACCGTGAAAGAGGTTTTGGACAAGCTCTCGGACGAGGAGCGAGTGCTTTTATCCATTCGTTATTTCGGGCATACCGAAAAAATGCGTAATTTCGCGCTATGCAAATGGAACGAGCGTACATATTTCCGTCGCCAAGCCCGCCTTTCTAAAAAATTGGGAGAGCTTTTAAGAATTGCTGGGGTCACGAAGGATATCTATCTTTGCGAGTTTAAGGATTTGGATATTTTTCGGAAAATCCACGAGTTCGTAGAGCAGGGAAAGGATCAAAAAATCTCCGCGTGTGAGCGGAGATTTTGGAACGAAGGATAAAAGGTTTGCTTGGTTATTCTTCCATATCGTAGGGCGGTCGCTTGGGCGGCTTGATAAGCAGTCCTGCGAGAATGGGGACGAGCAGACAAACGGTGACGAGTATCGCGATTTGCGCGGGGCTCGATTTATTTTTCTTCTCGGCATTTTTCGTAGCGTCTGAAGAGTCGCTGTCGGGCGTTTGATTGGCAAGTCGGTCGGCGTATTCCGTGTTTTCTTCGTAGTAGAGGCGGCTGGGCTTTGGTACGTAGCCAAACTCGCCGTTTCGAAGGACGTAGCAATAGGTTTCCGGGCCGATTTTATAGTCCCCGTAGTAAACGCACGAGAGGACGATTTCCGTCAGGAAATCGGAAGTCGTAAACTCGGAGTCCTCAATGCGGTATTTTATCTCGAATACGTAATAGAGATAGGGGCGCAAGGGGGTGTAATCGACGAAGGTCAAATCTTGCGTTTTGGTATAACCGACAAGCCGCTTTGCTTTGTCGCCATCCTGTAAATATTCGACGCGACAGTATTCCTCGCCGTAGTCGAGAAGTCGTACGTAGTAGGTGCGGGGGAGTAGAAAAATGCCCCGTTTATCGTCGGCGGTGGAGTAGAAAAAAGCGTTGTCGGTGAGGATGCAGGCATAGTCGCCTGATTGCGGGCGTGTGGCTGCTGCCGCGCGGTTGGCGCGGACGGGTATGTTCAAAAAGAGAAAGAGTACCGCAAAAAAAATTGCGAAAAGAAAAAATCGTTTTTTCATAATGTTTTTTTGTTCACGTGAGGCGTGGTGTTAAGATTTATTTTGTGCCGAATTATTATACGCGATAAATTGCGTGGAATTTTGGCGAGTTGGTGGAGAATATGAGGGAAATTGTAGAAAAGCTGCGCAAAATCGAGATGGAGCAGTCGCGACGGAAAAGGGAGGACTTCCTCGCGCTTTATAATTCGGGAGAGGTCAAGCATGAAAAACAGCTTGCCTTCCATAAGTCGAAAAAGCGAAACCGTTGGGTGTTCGGCGGCAACCGCTCGGGGAAAACGGAGTGCGGTGCGGTGGAGTGCGTGTATATGGCGCGTGGGATTCACCCGTACCGCGAAAATCGGAAGGAGGTGTGCGGTTGGGTCGTGTCCCTTTCCTTGCAGGTGCAGCGTGACGTTGCGCAGAAGAAAATTTTGCGGTATTTGCGGAAGGATTGGATTGAGGACGTCGTGATGATTAGCGGCAGAAAGGACTCGCCTGAGCATGGTATTATTGATTTTATCCGTGTGAAAAACGTGTTGGGCGGTAGCTCGGTGATTGGGTTCAAAAGCTGCGATCAAGGCAGGGAAAAGTTCCAAGGCGCGTCGCTCGATTTCGTGTGGTTTGACGAAGAACCGCCCAAGGACGTGTACGACGAGTGCCGTATGCGTATTATCGATCGGCGTGGGGACCTCTTTGGAACGATGACACCCTTGAAGGGGTTGACCTTCGTCTATAACGAGATTTATCTCAATCGCCGAGGGGATCCTGAGGTGTGGTATGAGTTTATGGAATGGAGCGATAATCCCTACCTCGACAAAGAGGAAATTCGGGCGTTAGAGGGTACCATGGACGAGTTGACGCTGCAATCAAGACGGTATGGACGGTTTGCAAGCGCGGCGGCTGGGCTGGTCTATCCCGAGTTTGACGAGCAGCTGCACGTGATTGAGCCGTTTCCCATTCCCAAAGAGTGGCAGGATACGATTTCGATTGACCCTGGGTTGAATAATCCGCTGTCGGCGCATTGGTATGCGGTGGACTTCGACGACAACGTGTACGTGGTTGCGGAGCATTACGAGGCGGGCAGGGATATTGATTATCACGCCGAGGCATTGAAGAGTATCAGCCGAAGAATTGGGTGGCATACGGACGCGCAAGGGAGAATTAGCGCGCTCATTGACAGCGCGGCAAAACAACGAACGCTCGGCGGAGTCAAGAGTGTGGTGGAGCTTTTTTACGAGCGGGGGATTTTGGTCAACCCGAACGTCGAGAAGGATTTGTTTGCAGGGATCGCAAGGGTGAAAAGCTATTTGCGTAGGGATAACGGTCAGCCGAATATTTATATATTTAGCTCGTGTACCCGTTTGATCGGGGAGATTAAGGGGTATTTTTGGGGGAGCGGCGACGCACCGAGAAAAACGGACGATCATAGCTTGGATGAGATGCGTTATTATCTGATGACAAGGCCGAAAAAGCTGCCGCCTGCGCTGGAAAAGAGCGCTGTACAGCGGGACAAAGAGAGAAGAATACGAAGGTTGAAACAAACGGTGAGAGGAAATTCGTTTTAGGGCGAGAGGTGGGCGAGAGTAGGTTTATGGAAAGGGAGAGATATGGAAAAGAAGGAAGAGAAAATCGGAGAGGCGTTATTAAAAGTCGCGCTCGGATATCAGCTTGCCGAGGTGACGGAGGAATACGCCGAAACGGACGGGACTTTGAAGCTCGTCAAACGAAAAAAGACAAAAAAGGACGTGCCGCCTGATTTGAAAGCGGTGCAAATGCTCTTGTCGGGGGAAAACGGCGAAGGGTATGCGGATTGGACGGACGAACAATTGGAAGCGGAAAAGGTGCGACTCTTGGAAAAGTTGAGCCAAGAGACGGCGAAAACGGTTTCTAAAACAGTGGTGAAAAAGGTAAATGTAAGGGGCAGGGGTGCGACGAAAACAAAAAGTAAGCGGACGGTCGCAACCAAAAAGACGGTCAAAAAGACGGTGAAAAAGTCGGTAAAAACGGCAAAGGACGGTGAGGAAAAGAATGGTTAGTAAAAATGCGGACGCAAGAAAGGCGGAAGAGGAAAGACAGGAAAGAGAGCGCAAAAAGCGGCTCGTGGAGGAAGTGACGCAGGACTTTCTTGCGCGTAGGGAAAAGAGAAGAAGCGTGGAAAACGGTTGGCTGCTCAATTTGAATTTTTTTAGCGGCAATCAATATTGTGACGTTTCCCCGTATGGGAATTTACAGGAAGAGGATAAGCAGTTTTATTGGCAATCGCGTAGGGCGTTTAATCATATCGCTCCGACGGTGGAATCCCGTTTGGCGAAGCTGGAAAAGTTAAAGCCCGATTTGCGCGTGCGAGCCTTCTCGGATGAGGACGGCGATATTAAGGCGGCAAAATTGGCGACGGGGGTACTGCAATACGTGCGTGAAAGGGTCGCGCTTGGGGATACGATTTCCCGTGCGCTCGTTTGGTCGGAAGTGTGCGGTAGCGCCTTTTATAAAGTGCTTTGGAATGAAAAAGGTGGCAGGCAGGTAGCCGTTGACGGCGAAAATATGCCCGTTTACGAGGGGGAAGTGGACGTGCGTGCAATCTCGCCGTTTGAAATCTTTCCCGACCGCTTGGACGTGGAGGATATCGACGCTGTACAAAGCTTGATTCATGCGCAGGCGGTTTCCGTGGAATATATTTTAGAACGATTCGGCGTAGCCATCGAGGGAGAGGATATTTCGGGAATTTATGCGTATAGCGAGCCGAGTTCGGCAAAGCTGCCTATGCAAAAGCTGGGAGCGGATTCTACCGCCATCAAAAACGGCGCGATTTTAATCGAACGGTACACCCGTCCGAGCGGAGAGTTTCCCGAAGGGAAATTGGAAATCGTTGCGGGGGATAGGCTGCTTTACGAGGGTGCTTTGCCCTTTGAAAACGGCGAGCGTGGGGAAAGGACGTTCCCCTTTGCAAAGCAGGATTCTATGCATATGCCCGGTGCGTTTTTCGCAACGAGTGTGGTCGATCGCTTGATCCCCGTGCAGCGTGCCTATAATGCGGTGCGCAATCGTAAGCACGAATTTTTGAATCGCCTTTCGATGGGTGTTTTGACGGTGGAGGACGGTTCGGTCGATACGGACGAATTGAGCGAGGAAGGGCTGTTGCCCGGCAAAATCTTGGTCTATCGTCAGGGCGGAAAAGCCCCGGAAATGCTCGATTGCGGGAAGATGCCCGACGAGTTCCGTTTCGAGGAAGAATGGCTGGAAAAAGAGTTTGCTTTAATTGGCGGCGTGAGCAATCTTTCCAAGGATTCGACGCCTGTGCGCGTGACGAGTGCGACGGGGTTGCAGCTTTTGCTTGCGCAGGACGAAACAAGGCTTTCGACGACTTTGCAAAGCATGGAAAGCGCAATCAAGGAGGTGGGCAGACAAATTTTGAGGCTGTATAAGCAGTTTGCCGGCAACGCGCGCTTGATGACGATGACGGGGGAGAATAAGAAGAGTCAGCTTTGTTATTTTAATGCGGCGAGTCTTTCCGTCAACGACGTGCGATTTGAACCGCAAGAGGCGTCCACGCCTGAGGAAAAACGGAATACGCTTTTGAGATTGTATGAGATGGGCTTGCTTTCCGACGAGAAAGGGAAGATTACGAAGGAGAATAAGAATCGAATTTTGGAGGCGTTTGGGTTCGGCAGTTATGAAAACGCAAGGGATATTTCTGCGTTGCATATCGTCAAGGCGAGCGAGGAAAATCAGGAGTTGAAGGGGTGTGCGATGGGAGTGGATTCCTACGACGACCACGAATTGCATATTGCCGAGCATACGAGATTTTTGCTTTCTTCGGAATTCAAGAAGTCGGGCAAAAAGGAAGAATGGAAAACGCGTTTCTTGGAACATATTGAAGCGCACAAAATGGAAATGAGAAAATAAAAGGAGAGAGAATATGGAAGATAAGGATAACGTTTACGAGGAAACAACCAGGGCGGAGCAGGAAGTAGTGTTGGAGACGGACGCAAAAGATGGGCGTGCCGAGGAAGGCTCGACGGCGCTTGGGAAGTTTAAGGACGTGGATGCCCTTGTGAAAGCCTATTCCGCTTTGGAGGCGGAGTTTACGAGAAGAAGCCAAAAACTTCGTCAACTGGAACGGGCTGCGGATAAGTTTTTACTGACGGCTTCGGGGAACGGTTCGGGGGCGGAAAAGCTCCGTAAAAGGGCCGAGGAACGAAGAGAGGAAGCGTGTAAATTCGACGAATTTTTGCGCGAGGGAGTGAAAAACGTCACGACGTCGGAGGAAAACCCCGCAGAAGGGAAAGGTCAAACGGATACGGCGGAAAATTGGAAGGCGGATCAAATTGAGGTTTCGGAAAAGGAAGAGGATTTGGACGCTAACATGGAAACGGAAATTTTTAGGGCGGATGAAAATTCGCAAACGGCGGCGGTAAGCGCCGTGGAAAGTTTGGAGTCTGAAAAGACGCGCTCGCCCGTCGCAAAGAGCGTGGATGGACGGATTCCGTCCGACGAAATTTACCGTTTGGCTACAAAGGATGAAAAGGTGCGCCTGCAAATTATCGGGGAGTATCTTCAGTCTTTAGGAAAAACGGGCGCGCCGATCACAGCCGGCGGAGTGGGCGCGCTTGCTACACCGCCGAGAATCATTCGGAATATTAAAGACGCTGGTAGAATGGCGCTTCAATTATTCCAAAAGTAATTATAAAGGAGAGAATAGTATATGGTAACTTTGAACAGCGCGGATAACGCATTAAAAACTTTTTATTTGGAAGCGGTAAAGGATACGTTGGATAATAAATCGAACCCCTTTCTTGCAAAAATTGAAAAAACGACCAAAAACGTGAGCGGTAAGAGTGTGCAATTGGCGGTGAAGACTGCTTATAGCAGCGGTATTTCCGCAGGTACGGAAGAGGGGGCGCTCCCTACGGCGGGCGCAAATCGATACATGGTATTCGAAACGCCGTTGAAGAATTTATACGGTACGATTGAGATTAGCGATAAGGCGATTCGCGCATCTGCAAGCAACGAAGGCGCGTTTGTGAATTTGCTCAACGATGAAATGGATTCCCTCGTGAAAAACGCGTCCTATAACTTCGCAAGAATGCTTTTCGGAAATACGAGGGGCGTGCTTACAAAGGCGACGGCAATTGTTGGCGATAAAGTCGTGGTGGAGAATCCGTATGTCTTTGCGGAAGGAATGAGCGTCGACGTGTATGGCTCTGATGATGAGTTCCTTGAGAGTGGAAAAGTGGTGCAATCGATTGACGATGATGAGGGGATGATCTCTTTTGAGGGTGGCCTTGATAATATTTCGGACGATTGTACGTTCTATTTGCATGGCTCGAAAGGAAATGAGCTTACCGGTCTTGATTCGATTTTTGAGGATGAAATTCTTTACGGTGTAGATAGAAGCAATCGTATTATGCGTCCGTATAATCTCTCGGACGTTGGCGTAATCGATGAGTTGATTATTCAAGAAGCAATCGATACGATTGAAAAAAAATCCGGCAGCAAAATCAATTTCATCGTTTGCTCTTGGGAGGTGCGCCGCGCACTTATAAGCACTCTCAAAGGCAACCAAACGACGATTGCTACGATGGAGCTTGAAGGCGGCTTTAAGGCGTTGAGCTTTAACGGGATTCCCGTCGTGGTGGATCGTTTCTGCCCGAAGGATACGATGTATTTGCTTAATACGGACGATTTCAAGCTTTGTCAGCTTTGTGATTGGCAATGGTTGGAGGCAGAAGATGGCAAAATCTTAAAGCAAGTGCCTGGTAAAGCAACGTACACCGCAACGCTTGTAAAATATGCGGAATTGATTTGCGAACGTCCTTATGGTCAAGGTAGATTGAAGGGCATCGAGATCAATATCTAACGATGTATTGACAGCTTAGGCGTACCCATGTATGCGTTGAACGTGGATTTTGTTCTGCGTGCGGCGAAGAGGGGTACGCCTTTTTTAGAAAAAGGAGGAGAAAAATGAAGGTAAAAGAGTGTGTGGAAAAGGCGGCGATGCTTTTGGGAATCGCCGACGACGTGTGTGCCTATCTTGAAGATGGATACGAGCCAGGGGAAGAGGGGGCGCAAAGACTTTTGAAATGCTTTAATCTCGTGGAAAATGAGTTGGCGCTCGATTATTTGCCTCTCTTTGCCGAACAAAAAGTGGTAAATGAGAATGGTAAGGTAGACTTTTTGCTGTTGCAAAAAAACGCCGTGCGAATCGTGAGTGTGAAAAACGAAGCGGGGGAAAGCGTCAAGTTCCGTCTGTTTCCGAAATATTTGGAAGCGCCGAAGGGGGCTTTGACAATTGTCTATTCTTATATACCGCCTGAAAAACAAATGGGCGATGAGAGCGATTACGTGACGTTGTCCGTCCGCTTATTTGCCTACGGCATGGCGATGAATTACGCTCTGCTTATGGGATTGTATGAGGAGGCTGCCGTTTGGGAGAAAAAATATAAAGAGGCGTTGGAGGCGGCTTACCGCATTCGCGGTGCGGCGGTCGTACGCTCGAGAAGGTGGGTATGATTGGCGTTAAAAAAAGACCGCTCGGGAAAGTCGGGCGGAAGAAAATCGTAAAATTTGACAGTTTTTCTCTTTCGAAAGAAGAGAAGACGGGGTGCTTGCGTGCGGAAAGTAGCCAAAACTGCGACTGTATAAACGGAATGATTTCGCGCGGTATCAACTTGAAGCCGTACAAAACAGCGTCAGGTGCGGAGTTGCTAATCGGCGCCGTAGACGCGAGAATGCTTTTTCCGCTCTATGCATCCAATAGCGATGGAGATTCCATAGAGGATTTCTTCGTGCTTTATCAAATGGATAACAAAGTGTATGGCAGAAGATACTCGGAGGAGATGTTGGAATGGAGTACGCCAACTGAATATTCGATGCAAATGGTAGGCGTGTATGCGTTGAATCCTGATGGCGGTGTGGTAAGCTTGCTGTTTGACGGGGGACAATGTAGGTACCGAAATATGGAAGGCTTTTACATTTCGCGTGGATATCGAGGTGTGCGCGGTATTGCGTGTTATTGCCAAAACCGTGTGTTCGTGGTGTCGGGGGATAGAGAGATTACCTATTCCGATCCTGCCGAGCCGACGGAGATTACGAAGGCGGAGAATGACGGTGGTACGATTTTGCGGCCTTTGGACGGGGACGTGATTGTGGAATTGCTTGCAAAAGAGGGCTGCGTTTACATTTTTTATCGACACAGTATCGTAAAAATTGAGGTGACGGGCGAGCCGAAAGGCTTTCTTGTTCGACCGATTGCGTATACGGGCGGTGAGATTTATGGCAAAACGGCGGTGGTTTGCGGCGCGTGGATTGTCTTTCTTGCGGCGGATGGGATTTACCGCTTTGACGGAGAAAAAACGGAACGAATTTGCGAGTGGATGGACGTGAAGGTGTCGGCTGAAAATCAAACGTTTGGACGGGGCAGGTATTTATCGAACGCTTTGATTTCCTATACGAACGCAGAAGGGAACTTAAAAACGATTGCGATTGATCCTGTAAAAAAGGATAGCTATGATTTGGAGCCCTTGCAAGGTTTGACGGAATGCAACGGCAGGACCTTTTGCTTGTCGATGGGGAAAATCATGCAGGTGGATGAGGAACATAGAGGACATTCGTTGACGAGGTGTGATTTTACGTCAGTGGGGTTGGATTTTGGCAATAGAGAGAAAAAGACTTTGAAGTCCGTTCGCTTGAAGGGACGAGGAATGGTGCTTTTTCAAGTGATTTGCGGTACGAAGTTGGTAAGCAAGGAGCTGCGATTCGTGAATGGTGAGGCGAGTTTTTCGCCGATGTTGCGCGGGGAAAAGTTTGTCTTTTCTTTTACTCTTGGACAAAATTCGCGTGTGGAAGGCTTGGAAGCGGAAGTGACGTTTTGGGACGTGAAATAGGCGAAGGAGGCGGATATGGAAATTGATATTATTAGCTATACGGACAAGCAGTTTGCCTCGATGACAACGGAGCAAATCTTGGAAGTGCGTAAAGCGCAGGAAAAAAAGAATAAGCTGGAGAAAAAGCTGGCGCAGTCGCTGCAGGAGGCGGAAAAATGGCATATTGAAAAGGGTACGTATCATTCTACCCCCTATCAAAAGTCCGTGGAGAACTTGCAGGCGGAGTGCGAGCGGGAAGTGGAAAACGTGCGTGAGGCATTGCTTTTTTTCTTGCGGTATGCGTCGGTATCGAATGCAAACGTGGGGTATGTGGTGGACTATTCGCTTACCTATCTTGAGCGTGAAATAATCGTGCGTGATTATTATCTTGCGACGTATACGAATGCGACCGAGCGGTTTGAGACCTTTAAGGCGGATAAGGTGGCACTACAATATCTCGGCGAGAGATATGCCTCCCTTTACGATTATTTTTCTGCATTGAAAAATAAGGAAAATGCGGAGGGTTGAGCGAAAAATTAGGAGAATAAGGAGCGTTTTTGCCGTGGCAAAAACGCTCTTTTTTTCGTTTTACGAAAAAGTAGGGGAAAAGTTGCACCGTAGGTATTGCAATTTACGGTGAGATTTGCTATAATGGATTTAATAACAAATTTAGGAAAAACAGGAGAAGAATTATGCCTAAAATTTCTGTCAAAAAACTCAATGAAAAGGCGATTTTGCCTACTTATGGCTCGGAATTTTCCGCAGGCGCGGATTTGTATGCGCTTTGCGAGGAGGATATTTTGTTTTTGCCCGGGGAAACCAAGTTTGTGCATACCGGCTTGGCAATGGAAATTCCCGAAGGGTACGCAGGGCTTATCTATGCGAGAAGCGGGCTTGCTTGTAAGCGTGGGCTTGCGCCTGCAAACAAGGTGGGCGTGGTCGATGCTGACTATCGAGGCGAGGTGATGGTCGCACTGCACAACCATTCCGATTCCGTGCAAAAAATCAGCGCGGGGGAGCGTATCGCACAGCTCGTGGTTGCGCCCTTTTTGAAGGTGGAATTTTTCGAGTGCGAAACCCTTTCCGATACCGTTCGCGGTGAGGGTGGTTTTGGTAGTACGGGTAGAAAATGATAGGGGCAGGTACGAGATTATGTCGATGAGAATGAGAAGAAAGAGAAATTTTGACGCACGTATGGAAGCGTGTGGCGAGCTGTTGCTCGCGAAGGGCTCGAATGGGATTTTGAATATGAAAGAGGCGGCGGAAAACTACCGTGCGTTGGTCGATTTTAAGAAAGAGTTTGGGAATGATAACCCCGTGGCGCTCGAAATCGGCTGTGGAAAGGGCGGTTTTGTGATTGCGCTTGCGAAAGCGACGCCGAACGTGAATTATCTTGCGCTTGAAAAGATGAGCAACGTGATTTTGACCCCGATGGAGGACGTGAAAAAAGAAGGGGTAGAGAATATTCGCTTTTTGAATATCCGCGCGGAATGTCTGCCCTGCTATATCCCCGAGGGGAGCTTGGATTGTATCTATTTGAACTTTTCTACGCCGCTGCCTAAGCTTGGGTATGCGACGCAGCGCTTGACCCACCGTAATTTCTTGAACGTGTATAAAAAACTCTTGAAAAAGGGTGGGAAGATTATTCAAAAAACGGACGATAGGGACTTTTTTGAGTTCTCGATCGAGGAATACAAGGCGTGCGGCTTTGCTTTGAACGAGCTGACGTATAACTTGCACGAAAATGGAAACCCCGAATGGAATATCGTCACCGAGTACGAGCAAAAATGGGTGGATAGAGGTTTGCCCATTCACCGTGTTGTTGCTGTGATGGAGTGAAGTCGTAGCGCGAAAAACGAAAAAAGGGAAATAGGATAATATAGCTATGAAAAAGAAATGGTGGATAGCAATTTTGACGGGGCTTTGCGCTTGCTTTATGAGTTTGGCGTTTGCCGCTTGCGGCGGCTCTTCGTCTAATAAGGCGAATGATGAAGCGGAGACGGGAATTTCTTTTAAAACCTTTACCATGGACGGCACGGACGTTTATGGTGAGGTAAGCAATAAAACGAAAGAATTTCCTTTTATCAACGAGGTGGAAGCCAACGGTGCGAAGTACGTTGTTAGCTTGGATATTTACGGCATATTGACCGTCGCAACAAAAGTGGTGCCGCTTGAAATTGGCGATAACACCTTTTACGTTATAGAGTTAATTGATGATGAGCCTGTTAGCATTTATACGGTCGTGGTGCGTCGCAGACCGCTTTATGGGGTTATTTTTAATGAGAATGGTGCCACGACGAAGGTGCCTTATCAACTTGTAGAAGAAGGTTCTTGTGCGCAAGAACCTACGATTGCTTTGGAAAAGAATGGATACATCTTTATGGGTTGGGATTACGATTTTTCGATACCGATTATGCAGAATACGGAAATTACGGCGATTTGGGAGTGGAATTATGTGCCTTCTGACTTTGACTTTGAATTTACGGATAAAGGGTGTGTTCTTACGAGATATAATGGCTACAACGGGGATGTTGTAATTCCTGATTTTGTGACGGCTATTGGAGACAGTGCGTTCGAGTATTGCAGAGGCTTGACAAGTGTCAAAATTCCCGACAGCGTGACGAGTATTGGGGAATGGGCGTTCAGAGAATGTTATGCTTTAACAAGCGTAGAGATTGGCAAGGGAGTGAAAAGTATTGGGATCTATGCGTTCTTTCATTGCAACGATTTGGAAAGTGTATATATCAAAGATATAGTGGCTTGGTGTAATATTTCATTTGCTGGTTATCAAGATATGAATTCTTTGTTTTATTATTATGGAGGTGACGTAAATCCTTTGGAGCATGCGGAGAATTTATATTTAAATAATATGTGCGTAACGGAATTGGTAATTCCCGAAGGAGTGACGAGTATTAGTAATGGTGCATTCTTAGGGTGTAATAGTTTAACGAGTGTGATACTGCCTGATAGCTTGACGAGTATTGGTTATAATGCTTTTGGAGGTTGCACGAATCTGACGAATATTACGGTTGGTGTAAATAATATGGCGTATAAAACCATCGACGGGAATTTATATACTAAAGATGGAACAGTTTTTATAAAGTGTGTCGATAGCAAAGAAGGGGTAGTAATTGTTCGTAATGGTGTGAAAAGTATTGCCGATGATGCGTTCTATAATTGTGACGGCTTGACGAGTATTGAAATTTCCGATAGCGTGACAAGTATTGGAGATCGGGCGTTCTATAGTTGTGACGGTTTGACGAGTATAGAAATTCCCGATAGCGTGACGAGTATTGGGGAAGGTGCGTTCTATGGTTGCGGTGGATTGATGAGTGTAGTGATTGGTAAGGGTGTGACGAGTATTGGGATATTTGCATTTTATGGGTGCAGGGAATTGACAGCTATTATTTTACAGGATCCAAACGGCTGGAATGTAGATGAGACGGATCCGTCAGCTCTTGCTGCGTATGTTAAAACGGAAGATTATGTCTTTGATTTTTGGCAAAAGAGCTAATCCATGAAACGATATTTGGGAAACGAGTAATTGGGTTGCCCGCCCGCGAGCTTTGGCTCGCGGG
>JAZORL010000068.1:0-35905 GCA_045656625.1 Candidatus Scatosoma sp.
GAGTAACCACCCCAACTAATAAAATGACGCGGAAGGGCACCCTCCTGCGTTTTTTTCTTTTGTTTTAGGTTTCCATAAGCCCAGCGGCGCGAAGCGCCGCAAGAATCTCGTTCACCTTTGCCGCCACTTCGGGCAACGTAGCGTCTGTTGCCACCAAATCCGCCACCGCAGCCGCAGGCGTCACCACGCCAGGTTCGCCCTGTGGACCTTGAGGGCCAACGGGGCCTTGTTCCCCTTGAATTCCCTGCTCGCCTTGAGGACCAGCAGGACCTATGGGGCCCTGTTCGCCTTGAATCCCCTGCTCGCCTTGCGGGCCGGCAGGACCGACGGGGCCTTGTTCCCCTTGAATCCCTTGCGGGCCGACAGGGCCTTGTGGACCGATTGGACCTGCAATATAGCGTGGAATCGGCGAGATTACAACGTTTTGCTGCGTGTCATCGTCGTAAGGACAACCGCATTGATTAAATCTATGATAGCACATAATAAACTTTCTTCCGTAACGTTAAGGGCATACGCCCCAATTTATTTTATGCGTTAGCAAGGAAAAAGGTTTTTCTTTTTATTGAAAAAACAAAATCCCCCGAGGGGAACAAAAGTTCCGCTCGGGGGATTTTAATGCTATTTATTCTTCTAATTCCGAACGAATCGCCCAACGCATTTTCGTGGATTTCGCGCGGCTGTTTTTCACGCACTCTTCCGCCGAAGGACGGATTACGTCACGCGCTACATCGCTGTAAATCCCCATACGCTGCAAGGCTTGAAACGCCTTCTTCACAAGTCGGTCTTCCCCCGAATGGAAGGTCAAAATCGCAACCCTGCCCCCTGCATTTAATACCTTTGGCAGTTTTTCAAGGAATGCGTAAAGCACGTCAAACTCACTGTTGATATCAATCCGAATCGCTTGGAAACAACGCTGGCAGGATTTTTTAATCGCTTCTTTTTGTTCGTATTTAGGCAAGAAGGACAACGCCTCGGCAATACAATCGCGCAAATTCGTCGTCGTTTCAATCGGCTTGCACATATACCGCCATTTCATAATATTTGCGGCAATTTGCTCGGCATACGGCTCGTCCGCATTCTCGATGAGCATATGCTCGATTTCCTTACGGTTCAGCTCCAAAAGCCGCTCTGCGCCACTAACACCCGTTTCGGGATTCAAGCGTAAATCCAGCGGCCCTTCCACCTTATAGGAAAAACCGCGCGCAGGATTATCGATTTGCATCGAGCTAACCCCCAAATCCGCCAACACGAAATCAAACTTTTTGCCCGTGTCCTCGACCACTTTATCAATATCGGCAAAATTTTGCAGTCGGCGAGTGAAAATATCCTCACCATAGCCTGCGTCACGCAAACGCTTTTCCGTCTTGACCGACTCAATCGGATCGACGTCCAAGCCGTAAATATGCCCCTTGCCTTGCAGCTTTTCGAGCATCGCACGAGTGTGACCGCCATAGCCAAGCGTGGCGTCCAAACCGATTTGTCCAGGCTGAATTTGCAGGAAATCGAGAATTTCCTGCACCATAATCGAAATATGCATACCAGCAGGAGTATGTCCTTTATCGAGAATGTGCTGCACGTCGGCGGCGTACTTTTCGGGATTCAACTCCTTATATTTTTCTTCAAAGCGCTTGGGGTGCGTACCGGAATAGCGTACTCTGCGCTTATGGGAAACTTGTTCTTCCATAAAAAACTTTCCTTTCTTTTTTCGGGATACATTTATTATAGTAGAAAAACAGAAAAAAGTCAATGGGATATGCGAGCAAAAAGCAAAAGCCCGCGGCAATAATGCCGTGGGCTTTTGCTGAAGAGAGGCAACAAATCTAAACCCTTACCTAATTTTTAGGAAGTGCGTTGAACTCTCGTTTTAATCACGCCGTAGAGTGTATGTAATCCACAATGCGGTATGAAATCAATTCGATAGAATTTGTAATCAAGCCAAAAATAGCATAAGCCTAACGTTAAACTCCGCTATACGCCGAGAAACCGCCGTCTACAGGAATTACCGTACCCGTCACAAATCCGCTTGCGCTATCGTCAGCGAGCCACATCAGCGTACCGATCAGGTCGGAAATTTCACCAAACTTCTTCATCGGCGTCGCCGCTAAAATTTTGCCCGTTCTTGCCGTCGGCGTACCGTCTTCATTGAAAAGCAACGCTCTATTCTGGTTGGTTACAAAGAAACCAGGCGCAATCGCATTACAACGAATATTACAGGGAGCAAAATGCACTGCCAACCATTGCGTAAAGTTAGAAATACCAGCTTTTGCAGCGCTGTATGCAGGGATTTTCGTCAAAGGACGGTAAGCGTTCATAGACGAAATGTTGATAATATTACCACCTGTTTTAATCATATCCTGCGCAAACACCTGCGTGACCAAAAATGCACTGGTGATGTTGAGATCAAACACAAATTTCAGCCCACTTTCTTCCAAAGCAAAGAAGTCTTTTACGCCGTCCAAATCGGGCGTCATCGTTTCGTTATCTGTGGACGCTCTCGGATTGTTTCCGCCTGCGCCATTGATAAGAAAGTTTACACTACCAAAGCTTTCATTGATTTCCTTCTTCGCTTGGATAATACTTTCTTTATCTAAACAGTTGCAACGAATGGCAATCGCATTATCCCCAATTTCATCCGCGTACTGTTTTGCTGCATCGTAATTAATGTCAAGAAGCGCTACCTTTGCGCCTTCTTTTGCGAGCGCTTTTGCAAATTCGCTGCATATAATACCGCCTGCGCCCGTAATGGCGATTACTTTATTCTCTAATTTCATTTCTCTTCCTCCAATCTATCCAACATATCCCATACGCCGAGCATATACATAATCCCTAACGCGCGGTCGTAAAGCCCATACCCAGGTCTTACTTTACCAGGTCCTTCATCCCATAAGTGCCTACCATGGTCGGGACGAATGTATCCGTCGAACCCACAATCATGGTATGCTTTTAAGATATTTAAGATACCCGTATCCCCATCGCAATCTCTATGGCTCGCTTCCGAAGAATCGCCGTTTTCAAAATGCTTTACGTTGCGAATGTGCGCAAAAGCAATTCTATCACAGTGCTTGCGAACGATTTCCGCTACGTTGTTATCGGGGTTAGCATTCAAGCTCCCCGAACAAAGCGTAAGGCAGTTATATTCATCGTCTACCATTTTCAAGAATCGATCAATGCTCGGCTCGTCCACCAAAAGTCTCGGCAAACCGAAAATATCCCAAGGCGGATCGTCCATGTGGATTGCCATTTTGATATCGCATTCACGGCAGGTGGGCATAATCGCTTCCAAGAAATATTTCAGGTTTTCCCAAAGCTTTTCTTTTGTCACGGGCGCATACGCCTTGAACAGTTCATCCAATTTTGCCATTCGTTCAGGCTCCCAACCAGGGAAAGTCATATTATATTTTTCCGTGAAATCAAGAATATACTTCGCCATGGCGTTATAATCGTCTTGAATCATATTCTTTTCATAGAAAAGCGCCGTCGAGCCGTCCCCTACTTCGTGGAAAAGATTACTTCTCGTCCAGTCAAAAATCGGCATGAAATTATAGCAAATTACCTTTACGCCATACTTGGACAAATTGCGTATTGTTTGCTTATAATTCTCGATATATTTATCTCTTGTGGGTAAGCCGATTTTAATATCGTCATGCACGTTCACCGATTCCACTACGTCAATATTAAAGCCGTATTCGTCGCATTGCGCTTTTACCTTGGCGATTTCCGCTTCTTCCCAAACCTCGCCAGGCATTTTATCATGCAAAGCCCAAACAATGCCTTTAACACCAGGAATTTGCTTTATATCCGATAATTTGATACGGTCGTTTCCCTCGCCGTACCAACGAAAGGTCATTTGCATACTGCTTTCTCCTTAAAATTTCTCAATGATATCCGCTATTATACAAGGATTTCCCAAGCCGTGCGGATGATGGTCTGCGCCCTCTTTGATAAATACTTGAATAGGTAAACCACATTGTTTATAATACTTTTCAAGCAAAGCACCATTTTCATCGTAAGGAACAACGCCGTCGCTATCTCCCGCCACCATTACGATGGGAATTTTATGCTTTGCCAAAACGTGCATTTTATCAATAGGATGCTCGCGATAACTGAGCATATCCACGAGCGTTCTACCCGTGAAATGGATATATTCTTCAAACGGAACGCCGTTTCCCTTACCTAAATTTCCAGGGCAACTGAGTAAATTCATCACGGGCGCATCCAAATAAATCCCTTGCACCCGTTCGGGATTTAACGCCGTGAGCTTTACCGAATACAAACCACCGCAGCTCATACCCACCAATACGCATTTTGACGAAAGCCCAAACGTTTGAGGAATATATTGCAAAAACTTAGATTTTCTTTCCAGGTCTAAATCTTCTGCCCAACGGTTATGATTTTCATTGTACGCCAAATGCCAGCCACGATTCAAAAGCTCGATTTCCGTTTCAGGAAAGGCGTCGAAATATTCCGCTTTTAACAGCCACTTCCCATTCGGTTTACAGTTGGGTTTGATAAGCTTTGCTTTCAAGCCCTCAAATTCGAATTCGTAGCCCTGAAAGCCTCTCCATTCAATTTCTTTCATCTTACTTCTTCAGCTCCTTACGTATACACTCCGCAACCGTTTCCGCAAGCATCGCATAGCCTTCTTGCACGTAATGCGTACCGTCTACGTAGCGATATTCTTTAGGAATAGACGCACTTACCGTGTACAAATCGTCCACTGAATAGCCATTTCCTGCGGCAATTTCTTGCACGGCTTCATTGCGTTCTCTTACACGTTTCATCCAAGCGCCGTCCAAACGCTTGTTGCCTTCTCTATATACAATCGTAGAAGTCGCTAAAATCAGTTTGACGTCTTTATCAATTTTGGAAAGCAACTTGTTCATTCTGCTCTTGTACGATTTTTTCGACAAGTGAATACCGTGCAAACCATGATTAAAATGAATCAAATCATATTTGCTATCCGTCATAAAAGTATATACGAGTTGATTATACATCTTCGTATCGATGGCATACGACGTAGAAATATAGTCCACGTAGCAAACGCCTTTCAATAGCTCTCTTACCTTTTCCTGGTAATTGTGCGTAATTGAATCCCCAACAAGCAATACTCGGGGTAAATCGTTTTGCAACGTTTCGTCGCACCAACTATGTATCCATTCAAACTGTTCTTTCATTTTTCTTACTCCTTTTCAATTAAATTAACAACGAGCTTATCCAATACAGGATTACACCCTAAACAACCATCTAAACAGGAAAGCGTAGTCAAAATCACTTCCCCTTTTCCGTGCTTTTTCAGCGCGGCTATCATTTTATGCTTTTTGTGCAAAGCATATTTCGGGTCGCTCGTATCTTCATACGTGTAGAGAATTTCTTCGCAATCGGACCATTCAAACTTAAACCACGCCGTTAAATCTTGATATTCCGTTTTTGCATTGTAGAAGTTTTGGAAATCCATTTCCGCAAACTCTGTCGTAAACTTGCTCGTTTCGCTTCTCGCAACGAAATTGTTTGCGCGGACTTCTTCTTCCAAGGTATGCACACGGAAAACAATATCTTCGCCAAGAATATGCAAAGGCTTATTTGTGACAACAATCAATCGGCAACCGTCTTTTGCTTTGTTTTCCAATTCTTCTCGATGCTCATAGAAATAATCGTCGTCCGCAAAAATTACCTTGTCCGTTTTTAAGCCGTCGCAAACACGAGCGATACATTGCGTTCTCTCGCCAAGCAGCATAGGTGTTTTTTTCGCCTTCTCTACTTTTTCCTTGACAACGTATTCCACTTCGTCATAGGTGGTTTCCTTGCCATTTTCAAGCTTTGCAACCACCTTGATTACGCCCGTTTTGTTTTCGGGGATTTTCGTCAAGATTTCGCTTAGATACGTACATGCTACCGCCATAGCCGTATTTTCAGTCGCATACGAAGCGATTTCTTCGCCATTAAAATATACGCTTGCCGTTGCCTTTACTGCTATATCTTTTGCCGTATCGTTGAGTGCGTAAAGCTCCGTCGTCAAGGTGTCGCCTGCATACACAACGTACTTATCCCTACGCAAGCTGATACGTACGGGAATACTTGCTTCCTTGAACGCATAGTACGCAGGCTTGGGGATTCTATCCACGTCCACAAGCGTTTTCGTCCAACCGCACGGCCACGCGTCAAGCAACAAATGCACCGCCGTGCTTTCAATATAATCCACCCTACGCCGCAAAATATGCACGTAGTCCTTAATCGCTTTTCTCTGCCATTCACGACTTGCTTGTATCCATTCCCTTGCCGTGTTTTGCTCAGGGAAGAAATCACCGTGCAACACGTAGCATTGTTCTTTTGCGATAGGCTTAGGCGACCACGGTTCATCCTGCGTTGCAGGCAACCACTCCTTGGGACAGTACTTTTGCATCAATTCCCATCTATCCAAGCCATCCACGCCGAATTCACCGCAACCCGTCATCCAGTCGGGACGGATGGGCGGTAGATAACCTTTTTGCAGTTTTCCGCTCGGCATGCCGTGCGATACGTACCAGTACGTATAACAATGGAAATCGCTGATACCATGCGTTTCAGGCAAGGGTGCATAATCCCCCTCGTTATATTTCAGCACTCGATCGGGATTGTAAATCTCCACCACTTCTTTCGCCGCATTGAAGAATTTTTCTATTTCGTATCGGGATAAATTGTACTGCTCTTTCCCCCAAGCGGTCTTATCCAGCGTTTCGTTGCAGAATGTTTCTACTACTACACTTGGGTGGTTTCGCGTATGAATTTCCATTTCTCGCACTTGCTTTAATGCCTCGCCCACAGCGCTCGGCTTTAAGTAAGAAAAGAGCGGAAAATCGCTTTGGCACAGCATTCCGAGCATATCGAAATATGTATAGATTTCGTCGTGCACAGGGCGTTGCGTCATACGATAGAAATTCAAATTTGCGACTTTCGCAATCAATATATCGTCGATGAGCTGTTCATAATCCCCACGCATCACGCAGAGGGGCAAATGCCCCATTTCATTTGTTCCACGAAGAACAATGCGTTCATTGTTGAGATAGAATGCACCCTTGGGCATACTCTTCTCGTCCATGTGAAATTTCCGCATCCCAAAATGCGTTTGCTTTTCGTCTACTTTATTGTCGTTTTCGTCGTATAAAGTTATCGTTATTTCATATAAATACGGCGTCTTTTGCGTCCAAAGCTTAAAATTCGGAATAGAGAACTTTTCCGTCAAATAGTTTTCATCTACGGTAAACGGATCTGTTTTTCCTTCTACGTTTTCAAAAATCGTCTCTTTGAAGTTTCTGCCTTCTAACGTATACGAGATTTTTCCCTTTAAGGTTTTGTAGGCATAACTAAATACAGTGGTATGAACGGTGATTTCACCTTTGTCAATATCAGGCTGAACGAAGATATTTGTAATTCGCTGCGTACCTGCCACCGCCATTTTTACTTTTCCGAAGATCCCCGCACCCGCAGGACAATGGTGCCAACCAAGACTGGGTTCGTCATAGCCAAAGTGGGTTGCGCCATAGATTTTATCCCCGTAATGGGCATAGCCATCCACCGTCACCGCCGTACTCGTCACGTCATTTTTCACCACGACAAGTAAAATATTCTTACCTTCATGGATATAATCAGTGATATTGACACTAAATGGCGCGAAAAAACCCTCGTGCCGACCTGCCATTCTACCGTTTACATATACTTCCGCAATGTAGTCTACCGCTTCAAAATCAAGAAGATAGTATTTCCCTTCTTCCTTTTTATCTAAACAAAGCTCGGTACGGTAAAAGGCATTCCACCTGCCATCAGGCCCGACGTAATGGGGGATTTTTACCTGTTCCCACTCCCCTTCACCGTTTAATACGTGGGTAAAATCTTGCTTATCCTCTTCCGTTTCCTTGCGATAGGAAAAATCCACAATCGCAAGAGATGTATCCTCTATCTTACGTGCGCAATTTTCCAAAAACGGCGCATAATATGCGCGCAAAGCCGCCTTTTCTTCTAAAAAGGATTGGTAGGCTTTTTCTTCATTGAATGCAGACATGGTTATGCCTAATTGCGTTTTTTGAGGCTGTAAAACACTGCGATTTATAGGCAAAGGCGGTATTTCCGCCATACGTTTCACTTCGCCGTTCATTTTCTTTCCGCCCGCGGCAATTTGGATAAATCTATCTTTTTCAGTTCTCTTAATTGTATTTTTCATAATATTTCCAAATCAACAATTTCACCTGAAGGAATCTTATAGTTTTTCCCAAAATAACATATATACACGTCCATCGCGCTTGGATTATAAACAAAGTCCCCTTCTGCACTAAATTGAAGCCTCTGATATGCCTGCACGTAATCGTAAATTTGCCCGTTTGTTGCATACCAAACATCATCACGATTTCCTACGAACTTCGCAAAATCCTCTATGATATGCCATTCATTATTATCCTCAAACTCGTAGCTGTGTCCCCACAAATAGAATAATTTGGGAGCTTTTCTCCAATAACCGCCTTCTGGCTCTTCCAAAAAAGCTTGTGCCAAATCCATCAATTTCGGATTTCGATGGTGACAGGTCGGTTCCCATCTCAACCAATCCGTTGGAAGGGCAAAACTTTCACTATCATCCACTGTACGCGCATAATGAATTCCACACGAGCGTACCATTTCGACGACAGCATCATTATAAATTCCAAATGCATACGCCATACCATGTACGAGTTTATGAAAGATTTTCTCTAAATTTTGCCTATCTAAAAGGACTTCGCTCAACGCTTGCGCACTATTCAACTCTGTCAACGGCAAATGCTTTACGCCGTGAACTGCAACCTCATTATTGGATTGCGTATATAAAGCAAACGCTTCTTTTTGCGTTAAACAACGCCCACCTTCGTCTAATGCAAATAATCCTGAATTAATATTAAACGTTCCTTTTAAGGCATATTTTGACATAATTTCAATTAGCTTTTTGTCAAAAACCACTCCGTCGTCATAGCTAAGCGTCAGCGCCTTTAACTTAAAACCAGGAAAGCGCAAAAAACAATGTTTCATTTGCCGTCATCCCCTCTTTTTTATTAAATATTGATTAGATTTATACCCGTCAGAATAGACCAATCCGACGGGTATATGATATAACTTAAATCGTTGGTTTGTCAAGCAGTATCGCTCGAATATTTTCAATTTGCGTTTCTGTAACGCCTATATCCAGCAAATAGGCGGCAATTGCGTCGGACAGCTTACCGCTTTCTTGACCGTATCGAGACATCATTTCCATATACAGCTTATTCCAAGCAACGTAATTATCTTGCGCAGGATTCATAATACCATCTTCGGTAAAATGGGGTATACCCGCCTCCACTTCAATGCCAGAGCGCCAACGGCTACCCGTACCAAAAAAGGAAGTCAATTCAAAATCCTTTGTCAAGTCCTCAAAGGATACGCCGCAAAGCCCATTCAAAAGAAAGGTAATCGTGCCCGTACGATCTGCGCCTGCCCTACAATGATAATAAATGGGATAATGGCTTTCATCACTGAAATATACCATTGTCTTCCGTATTAAATCTGTAGAGGCTTTCTCAAAAATGCGGTCGAATAAAGTAATAGATATTCGCTCGTAAACCAGGTTGGGAACGGGGCTTTTCGTCGCGTTATTCGATTCCGTAGGCGTTCTAAAATCCAAATCTGTCTTAATCCCTAAGGACCACAGCGTTTCTTTTCCGCCGTCCGAAATATCCTCTAAGTGCGCACCGCGGAAGAGCTTTCCATAAGCGATACTCTGTCCATCTTCCGTTTTCCAACCGCCGATATCACGAACGTTTTTCACGCCGGAAACTGTGATAATTCTCGGAGCTTGCATAACAGTAAACGAATCAATTTCCGTTTCCTTGCCGTCCACGTCCGTCACTTTATAATAATAAGTATGTCCTGGCAAAAAAAGGCCTGCGTCAAAATGATAATTTTTCGCATAACAAGTCTTTGACTGCACCTTTTGGGTACAATTCAAATCTTTTGCAAGGGTAACGACGTAAGGCGCTTTACCCCCTTCCCATGCTATACGCATAGATTGGCTTATGCTATAATCCTGACCCATACGAGAGCGCAAAAACATGGCGATTTTACTTTCTTCCGTCAAAGACAAATAATCGCGCAAATTTTCATTCAGTAAATCTACCGTTTCTCCCGCATACGCCTTTTTGATAACAAGATTCGTTTCTTCCTCTTCCGAAGTTACAAAGGAATCCAACCCCGACGAGGAGTCGGGGTGTTTCCTATCGCTACAACCACAAGCGAATAGTAGCATACCAGAAAGCAAGAAACCAAGAATTTTTCTCATAAGTTTCCCTTTTTATAAACTAAAATCTTCTATCAACGTTTTCCATACGGGAACGCCATAAGTCGTTGTATCCCAATAGTTGGAATCAAAGGAAGTATAATCATTCCCTGCTGCTAACATATCGTTATACGTTGCATATAAAGTGGGAACCTTTTTGAAATTCGTAGCCGACGTTGTCACGTAAGCTGGTGCGTTTGAAATAATATAGCTATTGCTAACGGAAGCTGTATCCCCACGCGCAAAAGAGCCGTACGTATCCGCTACGGGCACTTCGGGAACGTGAATCACGACGTTTTTCAAAATCGTCTTCCACATCGCGTTACCCATAAAAGCAAGATTTTCGCTTCTTGCTTCACTAAATTTCAAATCAACAAAAACGTTCTCAATGGTGCTTTCCGGCGTCAAGTTTGCATCTTTTGCCCCCTGCGAACAAAGAATACCCGCTGCATTCTTGCCATTCGTGCCATCCATGGTGATATTATTCAATGCAAGGTTTTTAATGGTTGCCCCATTCAAATATCTACCAAATAACCCAAAGGCATGCGTCGTACCGTGTTCAAACGTAAACGAAAGTACGTGTCCACGCCCATCGAAAGTACCGGCAAACTCATTCGCCACCTTCCCATCAGGCATCTTCAAAACCGTGGTCGGCTCCACAATATCCTTGGCAAGAATATACGTACCGCTTATGATGCTCTCTTTGTCACCTGCATAGATTTTCTCAAAGTCTTTCAACTCGTCAATAATCAAGGAATATGCATCAAGCGCAATTTGGTATCCCACCGTTTCATTGTAAAGCGTTACAAGTATATCGCTGCCTTCCGAAATATTGAGTTTTCCTTCCTTTGCCTTATATTCTTGTCCGTCAAGCACATAGGAAACAAACTCGCCAAAGCCATCAAAAAGCTGATCGATCCCTTTGAGCGTCTCACTTTCTTCATCAAAATATTGACCGTCCGCAAGCGAATACTCTACTTTTTTGTTAGAATTACATACAGGACGTTCTACCGTGATGGTGAATGGAAATTCAACGTTGCCATAGGAAACGATCAAATTCGTCTTGCCCGATTTTAACGCATTAATTTCCCAATCATTACCATTCTTTTCTATGCTTGCAATTGCGTTATCCTGTACCGACAAGGTATATTCGTCTATCTGCACGCCCTCTTCGGAAATATAAACATCCGAAATCGTCTGAGACGTCGCATAAGCAACACCTGCGTGCTGCGCTACCGTATATAAGGTAATCTCTTTTACTCTACCGCCGTTTAATAATACAGTATTTTCCGTGACAACGTTAAATGTAAGCGTTTTGGTGTGTACCGTTTGCCCGCGCCAAGTCGCAAAAACGTTCACCTGCGTACTGCCCGTAACGTTATTCGCTACAAACGCTCCGTTTACAATTGTACCAATCGTTTCATCTGCAACGTAATATTCAATGTCCGCGTCGTAAAATTCTTTGCCGTTAAAACGAATACGCGCGCCAAGTCCAAACGTTTCCCCTTTCACGAGCGACGTTCTTTCGCTTACGTCGTCGTCGAAAACAATCGTAGGCACGTTGCCTGATAATGCTACTTCCACTACACAGCTCGCTGTTTTGCTTCCGTAATTTGCCGTAATCGTTGCCTTCCCGAGGCGCAAGCCTTCCACAAAACCGTTTTCATCTACGGAAACGATACTTTGATCGGAAGACGTCCACGTCAGCACTTCATCTTCAAGCGGATTGTAGGAAACGGATAACTCCACTCGATCTCCTAACGTAAGAAGAAGATTCGTTTTTTCCAATTCCAGTCTTTCTACTATTTGCACAGACGACGAAGACGTATCCTTTTTATCCTGACAACCCGACACGCCAAACACCGTCATACTCATTGTAAAAGCTAAAATAAAGGTTAAAAATTTTTTCATTGTTCCGTCCGTCCTTCAATCTTATCGTAAAGACAAGTCGGCAGCCCAGTCTGAAATCGTCATAAACGATCTTTCCGCAAACTGAAAATCCTTCAACTGAGAAATATCCGTCTTAAAATAGGTGACCATTTCGTTGTAGGTTTCGTTAGACAAGCTGTCCGCCGCACACGTCAACATATAATACGCAGGGCAAACCCACTCAATATCGATATGTTCCTTCAATACCTTATACAATGCGGGATCGCGCGTTTCATATTTAGCAATAAGCTCCCTGGCTTCTTTGATTTTATCCAACCAACTGCTCAACATTTCATACCGCCAATATTCCATACCAATGGAATAATTAATGATACCTGTTTTTGCAATTTTTCCCGTTTCAGTTGCGACAATCAGCGCCCACGTATTTTCCTGCACGTACAAATCATACATAACGTCCGCCGCTTCTTTGAACATACCTTTGAACCATCTTCTTGTAAGTTCGTTGATATCTTGCGTCGTATCCCATTGCATTTTTGAATCCAACCAAATATCCAACATTTGGAAGGACGTTGCATTTGCCCCCGACCAGTCGCATTGATTATACATGAATTTTGCGCCGCCCGCAGCAAAGAATTGATAGGCATCCGTATCGTAGAAATTCGTACCTGCCGTTCTAAACAAGTAATTACCGAAGTTTGCATCATACGTCCAAAGATATACCGAAGAGGAAATATCAAACCATTTCAAGGAGTTTTCCACCCCCCTCTCACTTGCTTTGTCGTAAATATTCAA
Source organism: Candidatus Scatosoma sp. (assembly GCA_045656625.1). Taxonomy (GTDB): domain Bacteria; phylum Bacillota; class Clostridia; order Christensenellales; family Borkfalkiaceae; genus Scatosoma. Next base: position 12,989 of record JAZORL010000068.1, read on the forward strand.
TTGATAATTCAAGCCACTGGAAATGGCATAATATACCCCAACGTCATCACGCATTTCAAGGTCGGGGTGATTGATCACGTATTTCCCTTGCGTTTCATCGTAATGCGCAGGTGCCTCAACAAACGCAGCGTACGCAAAGAATATCAAAGTAAGGTTATCCCGTTTGTATGCCGCATTTTCGGGTAAATTCATCCATTCTTCCAATTTTGCGCGAACGTTATTGCACAATACGATTGCCGCACCCGATTGCGCGCCATACTTTTCATGCGCTTCGACACACCAAGTACAACGGCACATAGTATTTTCATTATCTTCGTGCGTAAATGTGACTACGTTACGAAGCGGATATTTATCAGGCGTATACTTCATTAAAGAACGCTCAATAACGTATGCAATACGATCCACCATCGCATTGTAGTCCTCTTGATTCCCATGCGCGGTATAGCAAACCTGCGTATTGTCCGCACCCGTTCCGCTTTGATCGGAAAACCACGACTCTCTCGACGTAGGCGCATTTTTAGGCAAAACGTTAGAACTATTATGAATCGTTGCTTCCGCCTGACCGTTCTCCGTATCACCCACGGGCATAATATATTCCCCGTTTCCACGCATACGCAAACGATATTGCAAGTTTTCAGGGTTGTTTTCCAACAACTTCCAAGAACTGCAACGCATTTCAATATCCGGTATATCGATTACGTTAAAATTACGAAGCTTGACGTTTCTCGTCTCATTAATCGTATAACAATCGTACGCATATTGCTCATAATCGAACAAAATATTCAACAAGTCGTATACGCCATTTAACGTTCCGACGGTATTCGCACCCGTAACGTACACCGTTTTATCTTTGGTAATAATTTGCAACCCTTGCGTTCCCAAACGCTGTTCGTCGATTTCAATATTCGCACTTTCCAGCATTTTCGTCTTACCGAGCGAGATATATTTCGCATTTTCGGTATGTTCGATACCGTCACCCGTTTCTATCACGCTCTCCAACTGAACCCCCGTTGCTTTTTCGAAGAAAAACTTCATTTCCGATTCCGCAACGATAAGGTTGGAATCCGCATTCGCAGGCAAAAGAATTTTATAATCGCTTTTGCCATTCTGCACCATATATTCATTCGTTTCAGGTGCCGTTAAATCGTGCACACCTTCCGTATATCTATATTTTTGCGTCGTATTTACCGTGCCACTATCCTTGGAAGAATCCTTACCACAGCCAACAGCAAAACTGCACGCACTAATTACACTGAGCAATAATGCAATTATCCTTTTTTTCATATGGCTATCCTCCTTTAAGACACGATTACCTTATAGTAACATGCTGCGCTGTTGCCAAGTGCATCATAAGCAAGCACGTATACGATAAAAGTACCAGCCTCGTTAAACGTATAAGAATCTACGTTAAAACCATTTGATTCAACCGTAAAGCTTTCGTCGAGAATCATCTTATAGATTTTCAAATTTTCCGACGGCGTTACGTTGTCCGTTGCAACAAATTTCTTAATTGTATGCGTCGTCCCTATCGCAACCTTCACCGTGGTTGCTTCGTTAGAACCATCCTTAAACGAAACGGTCGGCGCAATACCTTCGCTAACGTTGATGATATAGTAATCATCATTTTCAAGCTTCGATTCTGCACTCGTTCTCGTCGCGCCTATACAGGAAGCCATATAGCTAACACGATACTGACCAATCTGCGTTAATTTGATATCATATACGCGATCCGCAGTCACGTTATCCAAACGAACCCCGTCCACACTCGTTGCGATATCGCCACTCGGCGTATTTACCGTCACTTTTATGTCTTTCGCTAACACCGTATTGATTACCGCACTTGCATAACAAGGTGCGATTTGGTAAATGGTATTCGCCTCTTGAACCCCATTCTTTTGTTCAAAACAAATCTGCGGTTTATTCTCACGCATCGCAGCTGCAAACGTTTGGTTATTCAACTGCGATATAATCATCGAACAGTCTTTTGCTCCCTTAATCGAAACCTCAAAAAGGGCATCATCCTTCGAAAAGGCCGAAACAGCCTCCACAAAAACCTCGTCTACGTTTAAGCCTGTCGGCGAATAGGAAAGGCTGTACGTCCCATTCCATTCTTTATGCTTGGTATATGCGCTGTTCTCTGCAACAAGCTTACCATCTACGTATTGTTTTGCAACAAACAGTATGCTTGCACCCTTTTCATTTTGATAGGTATAGGTAATATAATTGCTATTCGGTGCATTGACATCGCGCAAAGTCAGCGTGACGTCTTCTATGGAAGAAGCGGACAAGGTAAAAGCGAATTTGAAGTTTGAACTGGAAATGGCGTTAATAAACTGCAAATTTGCCTCTCCGTCCTCAAAGCTATATGCTGCGCCCCCTTCTACAAACTCCGCCGACGTATAATTACCCTGCATAAATTTCAAGTACTCTTTTTCCGTTGTCTTTTTACCGTACCCTACATCGATAACAGGATAGAGCTTTGAAATCACGTCTTTGTTTTGATAGCTCGCCTTAAATTGAACGGTTTCATTCGCCTCTACTTTATAGGCTTGCATCTGCGCTGCGGAAAGGGTTTGGAAATCGCCGCCGTCCACAGATACGCTAATGCTTGCCATATTTTGATTAAAGCCGCCGTTCCCTGCCGTATATGCCGTTACGGGATCAATTGTATAAGATGCGCCTTTCATTAAATAATTGGGAAGAGTAAACGGATTTTTATACGCCACCGCATTCTCGTCCACACACGATACTACGTACGAATATTTCTCTACGTATACGTTATCTTTGAAAAGATACTCTATCGTATAGTCCCCGACATATTCAGGTAAATATTCATATCCGTTCACGCCGTTATAATCCAACTTCATTTGCGTCCCATCAGGCGTTGTGATTATAACCTCCGACTGAACTTCTTTATTTAATCCGCTTGCTTGGATATACGGAATTACGTTGTTTTGCGCCGCAACAAGTTTGCTTAAAGGCGTCTTTTCGTAAACGATATTTTCCTCATCAAGCACCACCATCTCCAACAAAAATACACCTTGGTTGCCATAAGAGTCCGTTGCCGTATACACCGCGGTGTAATTCCCGATCGTTTCAGGTGTAAACGCACCGTCCTTCACCTTTACGGAAACTTGTCCGCGTTTCCCGTAATTTCGATAAACGGCTACCTTTGCATTTCCATAATAATTATAATCAAGTACGTTGGAAATCTCAGGCAACGTCATAGCTTTGCCTTTTTGCAGATATATTTCATTTTTCGACGTCGTTTCTACATCAACCGTAATGTCAGGCGCCGTGTTATCAACCACTGTACCGTCCAAAAGGTCTTTCCCGCTCATACCGAAAATCGATTCGATTTCCACGTCAAAGCTCGTCGCCGCATAATTATATGCTTCCACGTTTAAGACAACTTCACCCGTTGTAAAGAAAGACGAGAAATCAAACGCATTCGTGCCGTAAATTTCCGTGGAATCAATATCCGTTATCAAATACGTCGTCCCGTTATTTCTTGCCTTCATTTGATGGTTGGTCATATCCCAAAGCAACAAAATACCATCTTGTTTTGCGACCTCCGCATCATAACGGCTTGCAAGCCATTTACCGTACGTGGAAAGAGATTGATAACGGCGAACGCGGTGAATCTTGTACATTTCCCCTTCGTATTCTTCCGTCATTTGATCAGGTCTGCCTGTGTTTTGCTCTAAACCCGTAAGCATCTGCGTGCTCGCGCCAGCCCCTGCATAATAAGGGCTGTTTCCTGCGCTACCGCACCAAACGTAAAATTCAACAAATTTCGTCGGATCGTAGCAATCAAGCACTTTTACGGTCACCATGGTAGCCGTAGGATTTAAGTCATACTCTTTCCTAAATTTCGGGAAAATTTTACAAACGTTCAATACTTCATCGGTATGATCGTTCAAGTTTATTGGCTTGTTAAACGTAAAAGATTCGCCGCTTTTTAAGCTAATGGATATGCCGTCCGTGCCTTCTTTGCTCGAAAGACTTTCAAGGTATTTCGCCGAGGCATTGCTCCCAATTTCATAATAATTTTTGTTTACAACAAACGTATGGGCTGCAGAAACGCCGTTTGCATCATAATAGCGAAGCGTATACTTACCCGTTTGGTTCAGCACATAATCCCCTTCGCTCTTTACACTCCCATCAGGGCATTCTAAAAGAACGCTTTTTGCTTTGGAAATAATCGCACCCGTTTCAATCCGTACTTGATCGGGGTTCGGCACGGTAAACGTTTGACCGTAAACGTATTCGTCTGCAATAACGTACTCTTGGGGGAAGAGTAGGTCGCTTTCTGCGTTTGCGTTTTGAACGTTATTGACTGCAACAGCACCCAATCCTAAAAACGCAACACAACAAATCGCGGTACATATTTTCTTGATTTTTTTCTTCATTTTCCTATTCCTTTTTTATTCTTTTAAGCCACCCATCGTCAAGTTGCCCATCAACATTTTATTGAAAGCAACAAACAACGTAAATACGGGAATGGCAAGAATCATACAGCCAGCTATTTTGCTTGGTACACTCAATAGATCCATATCGCCATTCGACTGTGTATGCATCTTATGAATCGCATACGACATCGTAGGATGGTTAGGATAATACAAAATCGGCGTTTGATAATCATTCCACGTTTGAATAAACTGCAGCAAAAATACGGTAAAAAAGACTTTTGCGCAAAGCGGTAAAATAATTCTAAATAAAATTCCAAGCTGCGACGCACCGTCAATTTCCGCTGCTTCCACGTAGGTATCCGATAAGCCGGACAAATGCGCATGGAACACAAAGAAATACATACCTGTGAAATTAAAATTCAAAACGACCATCGCAAAATACGTATCGAAAATAGCCAAATCACGCAGCAAGGTGATCATAGACGGCGAAGAACCGACAATGGGAATCGCCATAACGACAAGCATCACGACGTATATAAATCCACTAAAACGGAATTTATATTTCGCGCAAAGATATGCGCAAACAAATGCCACGAAGGCATGCACAAAGGAACAAATAATCGAATACACAAAGGAGTTGAGGATAAAGTCAGAAAACGTAAACGTCGTCGATGCAGGTCCCTTTATTTCCCCAAATATGGCGGAAAAGTAATCCATTGGTATAGACTTTATTTTAAATAAACTAAATATGCGTTTATAATTCCCGAAGTTTAACGCTTCTTTTGCACTGAGGAAATGCGATCCATTAGGCAAGTCCATCCCCGGAATGGATAAATTAGGAAAACCCAGCGCGTTTCCAGCTATGTAATCCGAGTTCGCTTTTAAGGACGTCAATAACCCCCAACACAACATAAGTATCAAAAGCAGGGCGTAGATAATCAATGCCGCAAGCACCAGGACGTCCGAAATATGAAGTTTATTTTTTATTTTCTTTTTCATAATCCAACCTCCTTAATCCACTCGCGGACCATATTTATTCAACATCTTCCGAGTAAGCAAAGTGATGGGAATAATAACCAGCGTAGCCATTAAACCAAGCGCAGCAAGGTCATGCAGCTCGTTTACTTCTCTTGCATTCTCCAAATTCATCGCTGCGGTTCCGTAGAAATAATACCCAAATACCTTTACCTTACTCTTATCGTTCCCAAAGAAGGTATGAAGACTCATTTGATTGTTGAAAATACCGGCAAGCCCAGTTACAATAAAGGTCGTCAACGTAGAGAAAATCATCGGAAGGTAAATATGCCAAAATTCTTGCATATTGGTTACGCCGTCCAAATGTGCCGATTCCACAATAGATTGGTCTACACTGCTCATGGCGCCTGTATAAATCAATACGTTCGTCCCAAACGAGAACCAAAGCGTAAAAATAAAAGCGCCCCAAAACTGTGCATTATACGTACTTCCTTGTGTCATCAAGCTTGCAACGTCCTTCTTCCCAAACGCCTTTTCTGCTATCTCAGGATATACGTTGTTCATTATTTCTTGATAGAGTATACCCAATACAACAATAGAAAGAACTTGCGGTAAATACAGCATAATTCTAAAAAACGAAGCACCAGGTTTGCCCTTTGCAATATAATAGCTGAACAATAACGCTAACGGAGTAACGATAAAGAGCTGTCCAAAAAGTAGACTGAAGGAATTAACAAGCATCTTCCATCTATCATCTTTTTCAAAAAACTTAAGCGCGTCTTTGATATGATCCCAAGTAAAAGAAACTTTATATCCATCTCCGAGCGTTTCCCTTTCTACCTTGTCTTGGAATGCCATAATAATGGAATTAAAATTCACGTAAAGGTAAAAAAGCAAAAACTGTAAAATCGGCAACGCAAACATTAAAGTGTAAAATAGAATTCTACGTTGCTTACGCGTATATCTCTTTCGATTTTTATTAAGAGAAACGGTTTTATTTATCATAACCATACCCCCAGTATAATAATGAAGCAATTATTTTAACGGACGGAACGCAATTTTCGTCCGTTAAAATAATGCAAAATACATAAATTAATAAGACCAGCTGCCATACAAGCTACAATCGCTGAACACTTTTTTAGCGCCCTTGCTGTCGATAACCATCCAGAATTTATTGTAGCCGTCCGACAAAACACCTGCGTCCAAAGACAATTTAATCGCATTTCTTGCCTTTTTGAAGGTTGCCGTCGTACCCGACAAAGAAACAACGTTCGTGCCTGCAATATTATCTCTTTCTTCCCAAAGACCACGCGTAAACTTGCTCATCCCAGCCTTTTGCGTGTCATCCAATTCATAGTTGATTGCTCTTGCAAGACCCGTTTTTGCGGTAAATGCTTTGAGCTCTGCTTCCGAATAGCAGAATTCAAGGAAATCCAAGCACGCTTGCTTTAACGCAGGGTTAGATTCTACGTTTCCGTTAATCATCGCATAAGATTGGCCGCAATCCAAGAAGCAAGCATCCTTCCCCGTTGCGCCTTCTGCAAAAACGTTCGTAGGAAGGCTCATCCATTGTACGTCCAATTCGGAACGATCTTTCCCTACAAACGTTTCGTAGTAGGACAACCCACCGTTTTCGTTTGCTTCGTTGTACCAGTAGCTACCTTCTACAAGCATTGCGGAATTGTTAGTATCCATTTTGCCGTCCATAAACAAATCCATTTGCGTTGTCCAATGATCTTTACCGGATTTTGCCGTTGCCGAGAAGAACTTTTCCTTCACAATGACTTCATAGATAGCGGTAGCGTAATATTTCGCTGCCATATCATTGCCCATCCAGCCGTCAGAGCCATCTTCTGCCATCGTCACCCACTTCGTCTTAGGTTTCTTGATATAATTGATACCTTGGAACAGATTTTCATCCGTGAACTGCAAATCCCCGTCTTCATCACGGTCTACAACTTCGATAGCACCAGTACAATTATAATAATTTCTCATTTGTTCTGCGCCTGCCAAAGAGGACCAGAAACCAATTACAATATATTCTACGTATTTATAATGCAAGCCGGAAACGGTCAAAGGCGCAATTTCGCCCTCACTTTCCGTCTTAATATAATCGCAAAGCAAGATAAATTCATCCAAAGAACAAGGCAAACCGTCGTCAGTCGTACCACTCTTTCCGTCAGGACCTACCGATTTTACAGCCGTCAAATCCCCTACAAAATTCGCTTTGCCGTATTTACTGGAATACGGGTATACGTTATCTTCGTCTTCCGCCGCAAAATATGCCAACAAGTCATCAAACGTAGTACGGTTATACGAAAGCCCCGTATAGTATTCGTAGTGAGGCAATGCGTAATAACTTCCGTCTTTCCCCTTAATACCATCTTTAGAAGATTCGAAAATCTTGCTTTCCAACGAACCGCCTTCTCTCGTTGTGTCCGTTACGATAGAATCCAAGTTCAAAAGCAAACTGTTCTGTGCCAAAACGTTAGGATCTGATGCACGTTCGTCAAAGAAAATACTCGTTGAATCGCCTGCCATAGACGACGTATTTTGGCTATAGGTAGGTTCATACGTAATATATACGCCCGTTTTGTTTCCGTATTGTTCGTTCAGCTTAAGCTCCGCAAAACGTTCAGCCGCTTCTTCCAACCATACGTTACCAGGCCCACCACCGAAGTTCTTAACTTTAATCGTTAATTTATTATCCCCGGGCACGTTATAAACGTACTTATTGCTGTTGTTGCCGCCAGTCGACCCACTGCCGCCGCCACAAGCCGCTATGCTCCCCATAGAAGCAACCAACATAAGCGTAGAAAGCGCCGTTGCTAAAATTCTTTTCTTTTTCATAAATATATCTCCTATTATTTTTTTTATAAATTTATTGGCTTAAAGAAAGACGGTTTGCCGATAAAGTCAAACACGAATGCCGCCGCCCCACTCCAAGCTTGCAAAGTAGAACCACTTTTTCTGCAAGGCGAGAAATATTCAATGGGGGTGAAAATGCCTTTTTCAAGATTGTAGGAAAACCAACTTTCGAGGGCGTAACGATATTCTCTTCCCGCCAAATATTTGGCGTAAGCGTACATCGCCGACCAATAGGGCCAATTCCCGCCGTTGTGATACTCGTAATCCTGTGAAGATTTAAAATACGCCGCGGAAATTCTCTTATAAAACGGATATACGCACATAACCCCGTAATCGCCTGCTTGCTGCATATGGTTGTTTTTTGTTTCCAACAACCGTTCCATTGCATCCAACATACGGTTTGCGCGATGTTCGTCCGCAATTCCAAATAAAGAAACAAGCACCGTATCCACAGACAGATTGTCTTCGACAAAATCACCGTCTATGTAATTGACGTAATACCCTTTTTCTTCATCCCATAAAATTTGGTTAATTGCCGCTTTCACCTTTTCCGCTGTTTGCTCGTAAAAGCTTCCGTCTTTACCACAAGCCTTGCACAGCTTGCCCACACAGCTCAAAGCACGGTAAAACAACGCTTCATCATAGGTAACGTAGCCGTTACGATTGACTTCGTCCGCCCAATCGAGCTTGTTATACGGACCTTCCTTGTACAGCAAGCCCGTTTCGTCCGTACGTTCGATTTGCTTAGACACGACCAAACAACACAAATCCAAGATCGTTTTACCATTGACTTCTTCTTGTAAAAACGCCTTATCCCCTGAATGGTTTACGTAATCGTATACCATCATCGCGAAGAAGGAAGGACTGTCATAATGTCCGCCCCAAAACGCCGAGAAATCCTGCTTCACCGCAGACGGACAGCTACCGTCTTTATCAATACCGCGAGCCAAAGTCAACACCTGACGTTTTACGAAAGTAATATTATAGCAATACATAGGTAAAATCGTCCAATAAGAATCCCTATAATAGGTGCGCAAGGGATTCAAATAATGGCAGCCTGCAACAAAGCCTTTTAAGCCGCCGCATTCCTTGTAGTTTTCCAAACTACAAAATAACGCCGACAAATACAAAGCCTTTTCTTCTTCCGTCTGTGCGGACGGGGGAAAAATAATATCGTCGATTTCTTTGCTTGCCATTTCCTCTTTTTTGCTAAAGGAATCCAACAACCAATCGCAATACGTTTGATTTTCCTCATAAGCAACGACAAACTGAATGCGCTTTTCACCGCACACGTTGACGTTCAGTTCGAATCGCATATTCTCTTGCTCCAGTTTATATGGAAAATCACAAGAAAAGGCAGGAATCACCCAAGAATCTCCGATGCCGTAAATCACCGTAAAATCGGTGTTTTCGTCCGTGACAAAAGTCATATCCACAAAAACGGCGTCGTCTTCTTTGGTAATAAACTGTTTCATTTCCACACGATAGCCGTCGCCGAAAAGGCATATCTCTTGGATACGCCCTGCCATCCTTGTTTGTTTTTTTGTGTATGCACCGACTTGTTCTCCGTTTTTATACAAAGAGAACATCGAACGTTGCGAATAATTTTTTCCGCTTCGGACGGATAAATATTTGGTAAGACCTCCCTTCCCGTCAAAGCAAACGCTTAAATTGTTTGCCGAAACGTCGTAAGGTACGTCCTCATAAAAATATCCGTCCGTAACGATTCTGCCATTTAAAAAAGAAATTTTCATACTCTATCCTAAATTTTACGGTGCTTCAAAATTATTTTCAATCCATGCCGTAAGCGTATACTCGTAGCGTTCACCAATCTTAACGTCTTTTGCGTACTCTCCAGTCGACTCGTCATAGCCCAAAACTTTTCTAAATTCTGCTTTTGCTGCCGCTTTAATCGACGAACCGTGATAACGCATTTGCCAATATTTCACCGCAATCCATTCATCATTGATACGGTTGATATAAGCCTTTTTCTGCTCATCGTTAAGCGTGGCATCCGCGTTTACAGCATTCTGTGCGCTGGTAATGTAGCCAAGCCATGTATTGATATTGCTGGAAGACAATACACCAAACCAACCTTCAAACGAATTCGTCTGGTCGTTGGGAACACCTACAATATCGGGATCGAACAATTCTCTCGATGCCGCATTTTCCGCATTGTACAACTGTTTCATATAGGACGCGCCTGCGCCGTACATAGCATTGAAGAACTTGTTGGTCAATTCGGTCACGCTCTGCGTGCTATCCCATTGCAACTGAGAATCCAAATAGATATTCAAACGATTGAATGCCGTTACCGTTTCCGTTGCATCCCAAGGACCTTGGTTATAGTACATATCCACGCCCTTACTTTCAAAATACTGATAGGTTCTTTCATTATAGAACGTGTTTTCACCGTACATATCCGTATGGAGTAAATATTCATTATTGTTCAACGAATACGTCCATACACACAAATCAGAGCCGCTTGCGTCCGTAACGTCTACCCACTTTTGGAACGCCTCTTTGAAATCCGCATTGTTCGCATGGTCAATATCGTAATAATACTGTGCGTACGAAGAACCTGCTACCCAAATACCGACGTCGCTACGCAACGTAAGACCGCCTTTAAGCTCGTACTTGCCCGTCGTTTGATTCTTGACCACCGGTGCATCAAAGTATCTATTGTACGCAAGGAATAACAAGGTCAAATCCCGTTTATATTTAGGATTATCATTCATCCAAGTTTCAAGCCCTTCACGCACGTCGTTGCAAAGCTTGATTGCAGCCCCTGCATCCGAGCCGTAAGTCGCCTTCGCCGCCGTACAAGCTGAGCACGTACAACATCCCTCGCCGTCCTCACCGCTAATTGCGATATATTTCACGTTCGCATACTTACCCCCTAAGAAGGAATCCGAGCCAACCGAAAGCGTCATAACGTCTACAATTTGCGCTACCATTGCCGCATAATCGGCACTGTTGCCGTGCGCGGTATAGCAAAGCTGCTCGCCATCGTCCGAGAACCAATTCGTTTTACCTTTCTCTTTCCAATAATCAGGAGGCAAAATTTCCAATACGTTATGGTCCGTTCTCCAACCTGCTCCGTCATTATTTCTATGATCCCCCGCAGGCAGAACGTAAGGCACATCTGCCATATGCATACGCGCCGCATAGGTATCGTTTGCCGTAACCGTACCGCTGACGGGATTACGCATTTCAAAGGAAGGATTTTCCACAACGTTCAAATTGGGAACTTTTACAGTCGCCGCACCGTTTAAGGTGTAGCAATCTACGGAGAATTGCTCGTAGTCGAACAATTCATTCAACAATCCATATACACCATACAGACAGCCAATCGAAGTGTTTGCGTTGATGTAAATCATGTTTTTCTTGGTATTGATGCAATAACCTTGGTCGTTCACGTCTCCAAGCTCAATCCCCGATACAGCAAACGCCTCCGTATTCCCTATCGAAATGTAGGTATAGTTCTTATTGTAAGCGGCATCCAGCTCAACCGTTAAGGTTGCGCCTGTTGCCTCCTCAAAGAAGGCTATCAACTCGTCCTTTGCAAAGATCAAAGTATCATCCGCATTGTCAGGCAAAACGATTGCATACTTCGTCGTGCCGTTCTCTGCAAGATAGCGCTGTACAACCTCGATTTCCCCAGCGGTCGTCACGGTTGTATTTTCCAAACCGTTCCAAACAGGTTTGTTGTCCGTCGTCGTCCAATACGTGCTGTCAAGTACGCTCGAAGCATCCGTTATTGCGCCGTTCGTGCTTACTTGTGTAAAGTTTGTATTGATCGTGGTGTTTGTAGCACGCCCGTAAATTACAAACGCATTCTCCGAGGCTGCGCTGATGGTTGCAGTGCTCGCATACGAACTGTTATCCATCGTTACGTTGCTACCGAATACTACCGTATCTTCTAACACGAGCTTGCCATTAGGACGCGCCATAATACCATACGTCGTTGCTTTCAAATAACGATTGTTTTGTTTTGCAATATAGCAATTTACGATTTTGGGTGCGCCGTTCGTTATATAACCGAATGCACCGAAATCTCCTGCCGTGTTATCGTTATAAACAACAGCCAAATTTTGAATGGTACAGTTCCCCAAAATCATGCCGAACAAAGCACCGCTCGTCAAATTGAATTGTACCGTATGCCCAAGCCCGTCTACCACACCGCTAAAACCACAGTTTGCCGAATAATTCGTTTCGCTGCATTGCGTCATAGCCAAATCGTCCGTCAGCGAACCGATATTTTTAATAATAGCGTAATGACCGTACGTCGTAGGAGCTATTCCTGCTTCCGTTGCTTCGTTATTGAAGTATTTCGGGAAGTCCGAAAGCTCGTCGATAATGCCTGCATAAGACGTTACCTTCACGAGATAATCTCTTTTGCCGTCGGATATGATAATCGAGGTTTCGATTGTTTTGTTAGCTTGAATTTGCTCGTCTGTAAGAGCAAATTCGTTATCCCATTCTTCATCCTCATAATAGGTAAGCGTACCGTCTTCATTCGTGATATATGCGATATCGCTCATATCCAAGCCCATACTGTCTGGCAAGAAGAATTCATTCGTCAAAGTCGAGTACAAAGCGTTCTCGGAAATCTTCACGTCTGCGTAAACTGCATAATACGTGCAATCTTCTTGTGCGAGTATACCGTTGAGGTTTGCTATCTTGTCACCCTTTTTCTCCGTTGACCAATAGGCATCCGTCAACGTAGAGAACTGTACGACACTACCTTGCGTATAAATTTCTTTCGTCTTCGTCAAACCGTTTACCCAAGAAACGTTTACAAGGTCCAATCCCTTCCAAATAAGCTTGCCGTCTTTCTTATACCAGTAATTACTATCGAAACCTCTTGCATCCGCAATTTCAGACAGCAATACGTGTCTTGAACCGTTTTCAAGTCCATCGTTAAATACTTTGGTAAAGTTTTTAGAAATCGCAAAGTTATTAGCCCCAGAACGCGCGTGGATAACGTATGCGTTGGACGAATTGTCGTTGAGATTTACAGTGCTCCACGTAGTATTATCCATCGAGATATTATAGCCGTATACTACCGTGTTGTGCAAACGAAGTTTACCATTACATCTTGCCATCAAGCCGTATACCGTCGTTCTCTTGAAGTGGTTGTTCGTTTGTTCAATGTAGCAGTTTCTAATTTCAGGCGCACCGTTCGTCACATAACCGAATATGCCATAACCCGTAGACGTTGCGTCTTCAAAAATAATACCTAAATTCTTAATAACGGCATTGCCGAGTATCATACCCACCAAGCCGCCGCTCGTGAGCTTAAATCTCAACGTATAGCCCTGACCGTCCAAAACGCCGTTGAAACCGTTGGTAGCCGCATAATTGGTTTGTGTCGTTTGCGTGAGTGCCAAGGTTTCACTGCCCGTACCCAAATCTTTCGTCACAACGTAGTAGCCGTACAGGTTAGGTGCAATTGCGCTTGTATCGTTATTGAAGAATGTAGTAAAGTCGGACAATTCGTCAATAACACCTGCGTAAGAGCCTACCGTCACTTGATAGAAATAGCCTTTGTTCGTTTCGATAATCAACGTCGTATTTTTTGTGTCATTTGCCGACGTGTTTACCGCCAAATTGTTCCACTTGCCGTTTTCGTAATAATCCGTACCGTTTTCATCGCGTGCATCCACGATTGTTTCACCGTCAGCAAACAAGCCTTCAGGCAAAATCATTTCGCTGTTCACCGTCGAGTAGTACGCTTTTTCTTTTACGATTTCCACATACTTCTTGTCGTAAACGGACGCCATATCTCCTTCTGCGCCTTTCCACGTAAGAACGCCGTTTTCTTGGCCCCAATACGCGTTGAACCCGCTTGCATCTGCAATTTCAGAAAGCGCCAATTCTCTTGCGCCGTTTTGAAGTCCATCGTTAATGACCTTGGTAAAGTTTTTAGAAATCGCAAAGCTCGTAGCCCCAGCATTCGCGTGGATAACGTATGCGTTAGACGAAGTTTCGTTTATATTCGGTGTAGACCACGTCGAATCAAACCCAATATTACCGCCGAATACAACCGTGTTATGCAAACGAAGCTTGCCATTGGGACGAGCCATAATGCCCCACAACGTCGTTCTTTGATAATGGTTGTTCGTTTGTTCAATGTAGCAGTTTCTAATTTCGGGCGCACCGTTCGTCACATAACCGAATACGCCATAGTGCGTGCTCGTTGCGTCTTCAAAAATAATACCTAAATTCTTAATAACGGCATTACCGAGTATCATACCTACCAAACCGCCGCTCTTGAGCTTGAATTTCAAGGTATGACCCGCACCGTCCAAAACGCCGTTGAAACCATTTTTTGCGGTATAATCGGTGTTCGCCGTTTGCGTGAATGCCAATTCTTCACTGCCCGTACCCAAATCTTTCGTCACGATATAAGAACCGTAAACGTTAGGCGCAACACTTGCGCTTGCATCGTTATTAAAGAATTTCGGGAAATCGGAAAGCTCGTCGATAACGCCTGCATAGGAGTACGCAGTAGCGTAGTACACATCCCCGTCGGACGTCCCCACCGTCAATAGCGTCTTTCTTATTGCATTGCCTTGAATTTCGGTTGCATTCAACGCCAATGCATTCCACGAGCCTTTATCGAAATAATCAACTCCGTCAAACCGCCCGATTGCGCTAACAATTGTCTCATCCGCGTCTAACAGCCCGTTCGGCATGAAAATTGTGCCATCCTGTGTAGAATACAATATGTCTCCGCCCTCAAAAAGCACCGGTGCTTTTCCTTCAATGGTTATTTCTTTGGAAACCGTTTTTGCACCCAGCGTGGCTGTAATAATCGCTGTACCTTTGCCTACAGCCTTCACTTTGCCGTTTTCAATGATTGCCACGCTTTCATCGGAAGAGGACAAATTATAAGCATAATTGTTTACGCCGTCCGTTGCGTTTGAAAGCGATACTTCTGCAACGTCCCCTTGCTCGATCTTATCCAAAGAGAATTGCAATCTTGCTCTTAACGTTGTTTCCGTAATAATCGTATTCAAATGAGAATCCGCATCCTTGTCGGCTTCCCCATTATTTTCTAACGTCACCAACTCACGAGATGCAACGTACGCAATCGAACGATTTACCGTATCTTTCGAATAAATATAATCGGTGATGGTTTGCCCGTCTACTTCATAAGTATATTTCACGTACGCGCGCGCTGCAATTGCTGTGCCATACAAGTTTACCGGGAACGCTGTTTCCAAGGTTTCACCCATGAGGGTGATATAATACCCCATACCGTTCACAGGTACGTCGTCCGAAACAGTATCTACCAAAGCCGGCGCAACAAATGCCCCGTTCGTATCTTTCGTAAGCTCTGCCTCACCCAGCTTGCTGTTGGGAATCAACAGCATACCGAATTCCGCCGTATTGGGAAGCAAGGCTAAATCGCTATTCTCAATCGTTGCCAAGAAACGGAACCCCAGGAGCTCCTTTTTACCCGTAGACGCACCAACTACCTTAAACGTATCCAAATCATCGTCGTTGATTTCTTGCGTTAAAAGCTCAGTGTTCGTCCCCGTGGGTTTTACGCGAGCAGAATCCGCCTTTGCAGGCGACACCCCAAGCGTTACCCCAAGCGTTGTTGCTATAGATAATAAGCCGCACGTCAAAAAACCAAGCAATATATTTCTAACTTTTTTCTTCATGATGCACCTCATTGACCCCAACCATCTGGAATAGGATATTTCGTTTCATCTCCATCTATTTCCCCTGAAGTTGAACCCGTCACAATATCCTCCGCTTGAAAGGTATAAATTTCAATTTTAAGTTTTTCGTATTGCTCCTTCATAGCACTCCTATTCATAAATAAACCATGGTTCGGCTATATCATCAAAATATAGCCGAATCGCATGTTTTTACTAAAATTTTATTTTACGCATTTACCTCGATAACCGAAGAAAATACCATATCTCCCTTCTGTTTCCAGCTCGGCTTATTGTCGGTAGTCGTCCAATAGTTGCTGTCAAGCACGCTCAAATCGCTGGTCAATGCACCGCTTGTAGAAACTTCGGTGAAGTTTGCTGCAATCGCAAACGAAGTTGCGGTTGCTCTCGCCCAAATAACAAATGCATTAGAGGAAGTAGCATTCATATTCGGGTTAGTCCACGTCGTATCAAACCCAATATTGCTGCCGAATACAACCGTGTTATGCAAACGAAGCTTGCCGTTAGGACGAGCCATAATACCCCAGAACGTCGTTCTTTGATAATTATTATTCGTTTGCTGGATATAGCAATTTCTAATTTCGGGTGCGCCGTTCGTCATATAACCGAATACGCCGTAATGCGTGCTCGTTGCATCTTCAAAAATCACACTCAAATTTTTAATAACTGCGTTGCCGAGGATCATACCTACCAAGCCACCGCTCGTGAGCTTGAACTTCAAGGTATAGCCTTGACCGTCCAAAACGCCGTTAAAGCCGTTGGTTGCGCTATAATCGGTTTGTTCCGTTTGCGTGAGTGCCAATTCTTCGCTGCCCGTACCCAAGTTTTTCGTCACGATATAGTAGCCGTAAACGTTGGGAGCAATCGCGCTCGTATCATTATTGAAGAATTTCGGGAAGTCCGAAAGCTCATCGATAATGCCTGCGTAGGATTTTACCGTTGCAAGGTAGGTATCCGTACCTTTTACAAGCTTGATATCAAACGAGCCGATTGCGTTGCTTTGCATCTGTTCTGCCGTCAAAGCAAACGTATTTGCCCAAGCACCGTTTTGATAATAAATCGTTGCTTCGTCCGCGCTGGTAATCGTCACCGTTTCATCCAACGCAAATTCTACCTCTTGAGGAAGGAACAGCTGGTTGTCGCCACACGAATACAAAATAGGTTCTGCAATGGTAATCGCCGAAACAATCGCCGTCTTTTCAAATACTGCGTAATATACAATACCGTCAGCCGTAACTGCGCCAAGCTCTACAATCTCGCCGTCCGCGCTAAGCGACCAGCCCTTAAACGCATAGGAATAATTGGCATCGGCTTCTTTGACAGGATCGTCATGTGCCGCCGTTGCATTGTATTCATAATTCGTCGTCGTTTCTACGCCGTCAATTACCCACTTTACCGTGTAATAACGAACGGATTTCTTTTCAACAAGGTAATAGGTCGTATCTGCGTCCGCCTTGGATTGAAGCGTAAAGGAAACCTTTTCCCCGTTTTCGCTGGTAGACCAATAATAAGCCACAACTTCCGTTTCAGTTTGCGTACCATTCGGCAATGCTTCCGCTTGCAAATACGAACCCTTCGTGAAAGTGTTTACCGTCGTTTCTTCTCCGTTTACCCAAGTAACGGTCACCATTTCCAAGCCCTTCCAAACGAGCTTGCCGTTTTCTTTGTTCCAATATGCATCATTAAAGAGGCTTGCGTCTTCGATTTCGGTAAGAGCCAATTCTCTCGAACCGTTTTCAATACCGTCGTTAATAACTTTGGTATAGTTGGTAGCAATGGTAAAGCCCGTAGCCCCAGAACGCGCGTGGATAACGTATGCGTTGCTGGAAGTTTCATTCAACGTCGTAGCACCAAGGTTGTCGTCAAAAGAGATATTAAAGCCATATACTACCGTATTGTGCAAACGAAGTTTTCCGCTCGGTCTGCCCATCACACCAAAGTTCGTTGCTTTCGTATAAGGATTGTTCGTTTGTTCGATATAGCAGTTTCTAATTTCAGGTGCACCGCTCGTGATATAGCCGAATACGCCGTAATGCGTGCTCGTTGCATCTTCGAAGATAACACCCAAGTTTTCAATCGCACCGTTACCGAGTACCATACCAACCAAACCGCCGCTCATAAGCTTAAAGCGAAGGGTATGTCCCTGACCATTCAAAACGCCGTTGAAGCCGCAGGTTGCCGAGAAATCGGTGGTATCACACTGCGTAAATGCCAGCTCTTCGCTGCCCGTACCCAAATCTTTGGTTACAATGTAATACCCATAGGTAATGGGAGCATATCCATCTTCCGTTGCTTCGTTATTGAAGAATACGGGGAAGTCGGAAAGCTCGTCGATAATGCCGGCATAAACGTCAATCGCAACGGTATATTTATCGCCGTTGGAAAGTTCAATTTCCGAGGTGTACCCTACAATCGCATTCTGATCTTCCACGTTTACCGTGCTAACGTTGCCCTCTTTGTCCGTTACCGTCGTTGTCTTCAATGCATCGTGAATCCAAGCGCCGTTTTCGTAAGCCGCTACTTTCGTATAGCCAACATCTTTCGTTTCGTCTGCAATCTTCAATACAACCGAAACAAGCGTCACGTCTTGGGCAAGCAAGCCTTCGGGAAGGAACGCTTCCTGCGTTCTTGCCGAATACATAATATTGCCACTCGTAAACTTAGGAGCTTCAAATATGGTATCCACCGCAAATACGGCATAATAGGTAGCTTCGCCGCTGACTTCGGGCAACGTTTCGACTACTTCGCCGCCTTCGCTCAAAGCCCAGCCGACGAACTTATACGAACATTCTGCCGAATCCGCTTTTGCAGGGGTTCCTTCATAGGCAGGTACGCTGCCGTATGCGATTTGAGAATCGCTTTCTACACCTTCAATTACCCAAGTAATTGCATATTTACGCGCAGTTTCTTCAAATACAGCATAATAGATCGCGTCTGCCGTCACTTCGGGCAAAACGTCAAGCTTTTCGCCGTCCGCACTCGTTGCCCAACCAACAAACACATACTCTACTTCCGTTGTCATTCCTTTGGTAGGCACTTCACCATCATAGGTAGGCATTGCCTCATATTCCACGTCAACGTCCGTTTCCAATACCGCATCGCCGTTTTTCCAAGTAACGGTGAATTTCGTTTGCGCCGTTACTTCCTCAAATACCGCATAATAGGTCACGTCGCCCGCTACCGTGGGGAACGTATCCAAAACTTCACCGCTTAAGGAAGCCGCCCAACCCATAAACGTATAGCTGGTATTACCAACCGTGGGTTTGGTGGGCGTTGCACCTTTATATTCAGGCATTACCCCATAAGCAACGATATCTTCCGTCGTTGCGCCGTCAATATCCCAAGTTACCGTATATTCACGTACAGTTTCCGCAAAGATTGCATAGAACGTTTTATCGCTGTCCACCGAAATCGTGGAAAGATCCACCTCTTCGCCGTCTGCGCTAAGCGACCAACCGCTGAAAACATAGGAATACTGTTCGGTTGCCGCCTTAGAAGGGATCATGCCGTTGTAAGAAACTGTATCTCCTTCAACCACTTCTATCGATTTTAATTCGGACTCACCGTTTTTGAATACGACGGTGTAAGTTTGTACTTCCGCAGCCTTTACCGTAATTTCACAGGTTGCCGTAGCCGTCTCGTTTTTAGCCGTTATGGTTGCCGTACCTACGCTAATAGCCGTCACTGTGCCGTCTACTACGGTCACAATCGCATCGTTGGACGTTGACCATACAACTTCCGCATCTGCGGGCGTTGTTGTTGCCGTCAACGTGTAGCTTTCGCCGACGAAAAGCTCTTTGGCTGTCACGTCAAGCGAAATATCTTTATCTTTCTTTTCCGATTTTCCACATCCCACAAATCCAAAAATGGAAATAGTGATAAGTAATAAAACGCTTAAAATACTTGTAAACAATCTCTTTTTCATCTTTTTCCTCCTTAAAAAATTGTTTAGCTCGTTCTATTATCAGTTGGCGTATAAATTCTCCACACGACAACTATAATCCAAAGTGAAATCAAAAGCAATACGATTCTCATTTTTTTTGTATGGGAATGTTTCCCATACGGATGAAGATTTTTATTAGATCTTCACAATTTCGCCGTTATATTTCGATTGCATTGCTTTGAATACAGCTCTATGGCTAATTACCGAATCTTCTAATGTTGCGCAGGATACGGAAGGCGCTTGACCGTTGAGATAATCCAAGAAATCGTGCACCAACTTTTCATCGCCACCGCCGTGTCCGCCAGCCGCACCGATCATATCTCCTTTTACGTTCAAATCGTATAACATTTCCGTATAACCAATCTCGCTCGTCGCAGGTGCCATCTTTCTTACCACGTAACGAGAATCGTCAAACGTACCCTTAATTTCACCAAGCGTACCGACAATATGGATATTACGTTCGGGTTTTGCACAACCGCCAACCATACTAAACGTACCCGTCGCGCCGTTTGCAAAGTTGAACACCACCGCCTGATGATCTACGTTGCCGTCTCTTTCAAAATCCCATACGCACTTGCCGTAACGGTTGTCCGTCTGCAAGGATTCCGCTTGCTCCGCCTCGGTCAAATTTTTCTTTGCTTCCAAACATTTCCAAACGTACTGCCCCCATCTGGGATATGCGAGATAGTTCGACTTTGCCGAAAAAATACAATCTTCTACGTAAGGACAGTCTTTCATGCAACGGCTTCCGGCACCTTCAGGCTTTCTTTCTTTTCCGAATTGAATATCCGAACCGAAACTAACCACTTGCACGGGATTGGTTTCCTTCATCATCCACAGCATAATGTCCACGTCGTGACAAGATTTTGCCAAAAGCATCGGCGCAAAGCAAGTTTTCTCCGAAGCCCATTTTCCACGAACGTACGATGCCGCCATATGATGATAGCTAACGTGCTCGCACGTTTCAATGGAAATAATTTTACCGATCTCGCCACTGAGTACGTGATTTTTGATCGCACGATAGAAATCGGTATAACGAAGTACGTGACCGATTACCACTTTATTGCCGTACTTTCTTGCTACTTCCACAAGCTCGTTCATCTCGCGCTCGTTTACAGCAAAAGGTTTTTCCAAAAGCATATCGTAGCCTTTTTCTAAAATAGGAATAGACGTGGGTACGTGTAAGCGATCCATCGTACCGTTAATAACCGCATCTGCAAACTTTTCTCTTTTTACAAATTCCGACACGTCCTCAAAACAATTTTCCAAGGACACGTTATAACGATCACGCATCAATTCTCTACGTATAGGGTCGGGATCTACAATGCCTACAACTTTCATTTTTTCAGGATATTGCAAAGAAACGGAAGCATATACATTGGCTCGATTTCCCGCTCCTACCAACACAACTTTAATCATTTTTTGCATTTTTTTCACTTTTCTCCTTGACATTTTGACATTTTTATTATATCATAGGATTACCTTATATGGTAGCACAAAACTGCTCTCTTTTTGTAAATTTAGCAAGGAGTATTTATGGATACATATTACGAATACGAACCGTTGTTTTTGAAAAACAGCCCTGTCTACGTCAAAAAATTTATACACCACAATTCCTGCGGGAGAATCCATTGGCACGAGGCTTTGGAAATCCTATATTTCACACAAGGAAAGGCTATCACGGCTTGCAATTTACAAGAGTACGAAGTAAAAAAAGGAAGCATCGTCCTGATTAACGGAAATGAATTGCATACAGGCATCATCTCACAATTCGATTCCGTCTTTTACTGCATACAATTCGACCCCCATTTTTTTCATAATTTAATCGGAAACGAATACGTTCTTTTTGATAATATTATACAGGATGAGGACTGTACAAAACTGCTTGATCAGCTGGTCGCAATCAGGGCTAAAAAAGACTCCGTGAAGAATATTGTCGAAAGCAAAAAACTTGCATATGAGTTTTTTATTTTATTAACGGAACGCTATACAAAACACGTTTTAGGGGAAGAAGATTACAAAAAGCAGTTTAAGAAATTAGACACTTTTCACCATATCGTCGATTATCTTGATAAGAATTATAAAGAAGATTTAAGCGTTGCCGATATTGCCGCTCATTTTAATATGAGTACCTCTTATTTCGCCCACTTTTTTAAGCAATACGGCCAAAAAAGCGTTATTGAATACGTCAATGAAACCCGTATATTACATGCAAAAAACTTCTTGGAAAAAGAAGAAATCCCTATTAGTGAAATCGCACTCCGCGTGGGTTTTTCCGATATTAACTATTTCAGTAGAAAGTTCAAAGCCATTACAGGAATAACCCCTACTGAATACAAAAAGAATTGCGAGAGAAAGTAATCATAATTCTGTACATAAAACGACATCTTGACCGATTTAGCGACTTAAAGAACGAAAATTTTATTGTTTATCATACAAATACGACTCCAATCTCACACCGCTTTTGTTGCCGTAAATGCCACTGATATCTGCGTTTTGTAGGTTTGATTGCACTCATAAACCGTCTTTTGTGTATGCCCAGCTTAAACTGCATTTTCTTTCCTTCTTTTTGAAATTTTTGTAATAAAAAAAAGCCGACTGCTTCGTTTGAAACAATCGGCTATTTTTTTTTATTTAGTGTTTCATTTTCGGCATAAAAGAGCTTAGCTTTTTTCTTCTCTGCATCAACAAATTTTTCGTTTTTTCCAAAAACAATAGTTCGAACCCGTCAAGTATCGCAAAATATCCATTTTACATCCATGAAAATGCACTTTCAAATTGCGCTCTTGAAATTAAGAAACCCCAGGAAATTCCTGGGGTTTAGGCGTATGGATCTTTTTTGTCCACACGTTATGGTGCACCGTAAGAGGTTACTCGCTTCGCTCGTAGCTTTGCCGTCAAAAGAACAAAACGGATGAAATGTATTTTACGGTGTTTGACGGCTCGCCCGAACTCCTATTTAATTTAGGAGTTCGCGTAGCTTTCACTCTGCACAGCAAAAGCCCACGGCAATAATGCCCGGGGC
>JAZORL010000069.1:0-2988 GCA_045656625.1 Candidatus Scatosoma sp.
CAACCCCGACAATACTTTGGTAAACGCCCTGCTTTACCACTGTAAGGGCAGACTTTCGTCGATAAACGGAGTTGTTCGCCCCGGAATCGTGCACCGTATCGACAAGGACACAACGGGGCTTTTGGTCGTTGCGAAAAACGACAAGGCGCACGTTTCGCTCGCAAGTCAAATTGCGCAGAAGACGTGTAAACGTACCTATTACGCCCTTTTGGAAGGGAACTTGAAAACGGATAGCGGGCGTGTGGTGACGGATATTGGCAGACACCCGACCGATCGTTTGAAGATGGCGGTTTTGCCCGACGGACAGGGGAAGATTGCAATCACCGATTACGAAGTAATCGCACGTTTTGGCGCAGACTTTACCCTTTGCAAATTCGATTTGCAAACGGGGCGTACCCATCAAATCCGCGTACACGCAAAGCATTTGGGGCATCCGATTGCCTGCGATCCCGTGTATGGGTACAAAAAGCAAAAATTGAAAGGGGACGGGCAGCTTTTGCATGCACAACGTTTGGAATTGACGCACCCGAGTACGGGAGAAAAAATGTCTTTCAACGCACCCCTGCCTACGGCTTTTGCGGAAATTTTAAGAAAACTTTGCAAGCAGTATACGGTGGACCAAGCTGCTTTTGGCAATATTTTGGAATAAGAATGGGAGTAAGAATTACGCGACGTTATGCTGAAAATTACGAAGGTAAAACGGAATAGTATTGGCAAAGAACTCGGCTTAGAGGTCGGGGATTGTATCGTTGCGTTCGACGGATATCCTTGCGAGGACGAGCTCGATTATTTGTACTACTGCGAAACGGACGGCTTTTCCATGACGGTACGTGATAAGCGTGGCGAAGGGGAAGTGACGGTCGAGGTTGAAAAGGACGAAGGGGAAGATTTGGGCTTGGAGTTTGAGAAAAACACCGCCATTCGCACCTGCCATAATCGTTGCGTCTTTTGTTTCGTTGACCAAATGCCCAAGGGTATGCGCAAGAGCTTGTACGTCAAGGATGACGATTACGGCATGAGCTTTTCGTGCGGAAATTTCGTCACCCTCACCAACCTTTCGGACGAGGGTTTGGAGCGGATTATTCGCTTAAAGCTTTCCCCGTTGTACGTTTCGGTGCATACGATGAACCCCGAGTTGCGTGTGAAATTATTGCGAAATCGTTTTGCGGGCAAGATTGTCGAGCAGGTCAAACGGCTCGTGGAAGGCGGGATTCATTTGCATTGTCAAGCGGTGTTGGTGCCGAACGAAAACGACGGCGAGGAGCTTGCTTATACGGCGCGCGAGCTTTTCAAATATTATCCCTACGTAGAAGATATTGCGTGCGTGCCGACTGGGATTACCAAATATCGCGAGGGACTTTATCCGATTGCGGACGTGGACGGAGAGTACAGCGCGAAGCTTCTCGAGCTCGTAGACAAATTGAATGAGGAATTTGGGGTGAATTTTTTGCTCCCTGCCGACGAGTATTTTGTGAAGTCGGGACGAAAATTTAAGGATGCGAGCTTTTACGGAGATTTTGAACAAATCGAAAACGGCATCGGTATGACGGCGAAATTCCTTGCCGAGGCGAATACGGCGCTTGCCGAGCTTATGGAAAACAACGGGGGCAGGTACGCGTTGAAATCGCCGAAGAGATCCTTAATCGTGTGCGGGACGAGCGCGAAAAAGCTGAATAAGGAATTATTGGTGCGTTGCAGTGAAGGGATAGAAAACCTGAAAGCGGACGTGCTGGCGGTGGAAAACGAGTATTTCGGGCATACCGTCACCTGTACGGGACTTTTGACGGGCGTGGATATTTTGCGTGCGCTTGAAAAGTACCGTGAGGGGGGCGGCGAGTTTGACGAGGTGGTGCTTGCTGGCAACGTTTTGAAGGAGTTTGAGGACGTGTTCCTTTGTGGAATGACGTTGAGGGAATTGAAGAAAAAATTGGGATTTGAAAATATCCGAATCAACCGTGACGGCGGTTATGGTTTGATAGAAATATTAGCAAAGAACGGAGGTGATTTATAATGGCGAATCCATTGATAGCGTTGGTAGGTAGACCCAACGTGGGAAAAAGTACGTTTTTTAATAAGGTAGCAGGTCGGAAAATTTCCATTACGGAAGATAGACCCGGTGTCACGCGTGATAGACTGTATACGGATGCAGTATGGCGTGATAAGCATTTCACGATGGTGGATACGGGCGGTATCGAGCTGAAATCGGAAGATATTATGTGGAAGGAAATAGCCAAGCAGGCGGACGTGGCGATTGAAACGGCGGACGTAATTTTGTTCTTTACGGACGGACGAGAGGGCTTGCACCCGTCCGATTACGACGTGGCAGACATCCTTCGCCGTAGCAAAAAGCCGGTAATTCTCGTCGTGAACAAAATCGACGATTATTCGCCCGATAAGGTGTTTGAGTTTTATTCGTTGGGGCTTGGTGAGCCGTACGCAATTTCCGCGGAGCATTCCAAGGGGATTGGCGACGTACTCG
Organism: Candidatus Scatosoma sp.; assembly: GCA_045656625.1. GTDB lineage: Bacteria > Bacillota > Clostridia > Christensenellales > Borkfalkiaceae > Scatosoma. Next base: position 2,480 of record JAZORL010000069.1, read on the forward strand.
ATGAAGCAATTTTGCATTTCCCCGATACGACCCAAGAACCCGTGCCTTCCTTAAAAATTGCCGTAGTCGGCAAGCCGAACGCAGGGAAATCGAGCTTGGTGAATAAGATACTCGGTCACGAAAGAAGCATCGTCACCCCTATGGCAGGTACGACGCGAGATGCGATCGATACCCTTTTCTACCGTGGCGATAAGGCGTATACGATTATCGATACGGCGGGTATTCGTAAGAAGAAAAACGTGGACGACGACGTGGAATATTATAGCAATATGCGTGCGTTCGACGCTGTGCGCCGTAGTGACGTTTGTATGCTCGTAGTGGATAGTGCGGAAGGCTTGACGGAACAGGACGTAAAAATCATTGGCTACGTACACGAGCAGGGCAAACCTTCCGTTATCGTTATGAACAAGTGGGACCTCATCGAAAAGGATACCCACACCGTCAACAAGTTTGAAGAGCAGCTTAAAGAGGATTTGAAATTTATGGATTATTTCAAGTCTATTTACATC
>JAZORL010000070.1:0-6869 GCA_045656625.1 Candidatus Scatosoma sp.
GACAAAATGGCCATGCAGCGTTTGAAGGAAGCTGCGGAAAAGGCGAAGATCGAGCTTTCGGGCATGACCTCCACCAACGTCAACCTTCCCTTCATTTCCATGAGCGCGGACGGCCCTCAGCACCTTGACGTAACCATCACTAAGCAGAAGTTTGAAGCGATGACGGCAGGACTTTTGGAAAGAACGGTTGCTCCCATGAAGGCGGCTATGCGCGACGCAGGGCTTTCGTACAGCGATATCGACAAGGTAATTCTCGTCGGCGGTTCGACGCGTATGCCTGCGGTTGTGGCGAAGGTGAAGGAAGTTACGGGCAAGGAACCGTTCAAGGGTATCAACCCCGACGAATGCGTTGCAATCGGCGCAGCTGTGCAAGGCGGCGTTTTGACGGGCGAAGTAAAGGACGTATTGCTCCTTGACGTTACGCCGTTGTCGCTCGGTATCGAAACGCTTGGCGGCGTGTTCACGCGTATCATCGATAGAAATACGACGATTCCCGTAAAGAAGAGCCAAATCTTCTCGACGGCTGCGGATAACCAAACGAGCGTAGACATTCACGTGCTTCAAGGCGAACGCGAATTCTGCAGAGATAACAAGACGCTTGGCAACTTCATGCTCACGGGTATTGCTCCCGCTCCTCGCGGTATACCGCAAATCGAAGTGACCTTCGATATCGACGCAAACGGTATCGTACACGTGACGGCACAAGATAAGGGTACGGGCAAATCCACGGATATTACGATTACGTCGTCCACCAACCTTTCCGAAGAAGAAATCGATAAAGCGGTGAAGGAAGCAGAACAGTTTGCGGAAGAAGATAAGAAACGCAAAGAAAAAGTAGAAAACAAGAACAAGCTCGACGGTATGATTTTCTCGATCGAACAAACGATGAGAGAAGCAGGCGACAAGCTTGACGAAAATGATAAGGCGAGCTTGCAAGCGGCAATCGACGCAGCGAAAGCAGAGCTTGCTTCCGAAGACGACGATAGAATCAAGGCGGCTTACGATAAGCTTATGCAAGACGTACAGCCTGTATTTAGTAAGCTCTATCAACAAGCAGGGGCGCAGGGGGCAAACCCGAACCCTTCTGATGATACGGAATTCCATCAATAACGGTGGTCAACCCGTACACGGGTAGGGCAAATCAAGAAAAAATAACGCGTAGACGGGTTTGGGTAAAACCAAACCCTATTACGCTATTTAGGTGCGGTTATGGCAGATAAAAAGAATTATTACGACGTACTTGGCGTAGACAAAAAAGCGAGTGCGGACGAGATTAAAAAAGCGTATAGAAAGCTTGCAATGCAATATCATCCCGATAGAAATCAGGGGAATGAAGAGGCGGCGGAAAAGTTTAAGGAAGTAAACGAGGCGCACGAAACTCTTTCCGATCAACAAAAACGCGCGGCGTACGATTATGAATTAGAGCACCCTGGCATGGGTGGTTTCGGTGGTTTCGGCGGCGGTGCAGGCGGCTTTGGCGGTTTTGAAGATATTTCGGATATTTTCAGCAGCTTTTTCGGCGGTGGCTTTGGCGGCGGCGCAAGAGCGCAACAATCGGCAGTCGGCGAAGATATTCAGCGAGAAATGACCCTTTCCTTTATGGATGCGGCGAAGGGTTGTAAGAAATCCTTCTCGTATACGCGCAACGAGCCGTGCGGTGCGTGCCGTGGTACGGGCGCAAAAGACGGTACGGCGTACAGCACTTGCTCTAAGTGCCAAGGCAAGGGGATTATTCAACAGGTGCAAAACACCATGTTTGGGCGCACGATTCGTCAAATGCCTTGCCCTGATTGCGGCGGTAGCGGTAGAACGATTAAGGAAAAATGTCCTGATTGTAAGGGGCGCGGCGCACAACGCAAGGAAACGACGGTCACGCTCGATATTCCCGCAGGCGTGGACAATGGCAGCTATATGAAAAAGCGTGGATTGGGTCAAGCGGCGCCGAACGGCGGTCAGCCGGGCGATTTAATCGTGGTGTTCCGTGTAGAACCGCATAAGATTTTACAACGTGATCGTTTCAACCTGATGCTGGAATTGCCCATTTCCTTTAAGACGGCGGCGCTTGGCGGTGTGGTGAAGGTGCCGACGGTGGACGAGGCGATTGATTTCACGATTCCCGAAGGTACGCAAAACGGCACGGTGTTCACCATTCGAGGCAAGGGTATACGCTCGGCAAGAGGGGAAGTGGGGAACTTGATTGTGAAGGTCTTGGTGGAAATCCCCACGAAGCTTTCCAAAGAACAAAAGAAACAAATCGAAAAATTGGATAGCGATTTTGAAATCAAACAATGTGACCGCATGAAACGGTACGCAGACAGCGTAGAAGCATTGTACGGCAAAAAACCTTATTAAAAAATAAATCCGCAGCTCGAAAGAGCTGCGGATTTGTGCATTTGATAGGGGCAGGTATGCGTTGAAATTATCTTTTGCGATATTCCTTCGGGGAAACACCCTTAAAGGTTTTGAAGATTTTAATAAAATAGCTCAAATCGTTAAAGCCGCAATCGTAGGCGATTTTTGTCACGGATAAATCGGAAGCGATTAGCTTTCGCGCAGCTCGCTCAATGCGGTACGCCATGAGATAGTTTACGGGGGTTGTACCCGTCATATCCTTGAAGAATTTGCAAAAATATTTGCAGGAAAGCCCTGCTACTGCCGACATATCGTCGAGGGTGATGTCGCTCGCAAAATTTTCTCGAATGTATTTTAAGACGGTTTTAAGCTTGACTACTTTTTTCTCGTCGTGCATGGACGAGGGGGGCAGGTGGGAGGTGAAAAGCTTTTTTGCTTGTATTTCACCAAGTAGCTCGTGAAAAAGACCGATCACTTTGAAGGGCGAGCCTTCTTGCGTATCTCGAAGCTGCAAAAAGAGTTTGTTGATGAGGGAAAGAACCGCTTGGTCGCTCGGAAATTCTGTTAAATAGGCGGTGTGGGATAAAAGATCGTCAATAAAACCATCGCAAAGGGCGTTGCCCGTTTTCAAAAAGGCAAGATTGAAAACGATACATTCGTAGTCGCAATCCTTGGGCGTTGCGCCGTGTACCGTTTCACTATTGATAAACGCCACAGAGCCTGCTTGCAGGACGTGGGTACGATTGTCAAGCGTGAGGGAAAGTTTGCCCGTTAATACGCGCACCAGCTCTAAAGAGCTGTGCCAATGGAATGCCATTTCGTACTTGGGGTGCAGGGTGTTTACTTGGTATAATTCGAAGGGAAAATCTCCCGTTCCGTGTTGTTTTAGTTCGTTATAAATCATTTTTACCACCAAAAAGTGAAAATAATTATATTTTTTTCCTATTATATCACTTGTAATAGGGGAAAATCAAGTATATAATTATGTTATCAATAAAAAAATATTCGGAGGAAAATATTTTATGGCAGAATCGAGACTCATCGGGAGCTATCCCGTAATCGGTATTAGACCCACCATCGACGGTAGAAGAGGACCTTTGAAGGTTCGTGAATCGCTCGAGGTGCAAACAATGAATATGGCGAAAAACGCAGCGGAATTGATTTCCAAAAACGTTTTTTATTCTAACGGCGAACCTGTAAAGGTCGTGATTGCGGATACCACCATCGGCCGTGTTGCCGAAGCGGCGGCTTGTGCGGATAAGTTCAAAAAAGAAGGCGTGGATATTACGCTCACCGTCACCCCTTGCTGGTGCTACGGCAGCGAAACGATGGATATGGACCCTATGACCATCAAAGCGGTGTGGGGCTTTAACGGTACGGAACGTCCCGGCGCGGTGTACTTGGCGGCGGTGCTTGCTGGTCACGCACAAAAGGGCTTGCCTGCGTTCGGTATTTATGGACACGACGTACAGGACCTTGACGATACGTCGATTCCTGCGGACGTTTCCGAGAAAATTTTGCGTTTTGCAAGAGCGGCGGTTGCGGTAGCGACGATGCGTGGGAAATCCTATTTGCAAATCGGTTCGATTTGTATGGGTATTGCAGGTTCGATCGTCAACGTGGAAATGTTTGAAGAATATCTTGGTATGCGTGTGGAATCGGTGGACGAAGTAGAAATTATCCGCCGAATGACGGAAGGTATCTACGACGAAAAAGAATATCAAAAGGCGCTTGCTTGGGTAAAAGAAAAGTGCAATGCGGACTTCGACAAGAATCCCCCCGAATTACAAAGAACGGCAGAAGCAAAGGAAAAGGATTGGGAATTCACGGCGAAAATGGCGTGCATTATCAAGGATCTTTTCAACGGCAATAAGAATTTGCCCGAAGGTGCAGAGGAAGAAGCTGTCGGCCATAACGCGATCGTGGGCGGTTTCCAAGGTCAAAGACAATGGACGGATTTCTACCCGAACTGCGATTTCCCTGAATCCATTCTTAATTCGACGTTCGATTGGAACGGCGCAAGAGAACCGTATATTCTTGCAACGGAAAACGATAGTCTTAACGGCGTATGTATGCTCTTTGGGAAGCTTTTGACAGGTCGCGCGCAAATTTTTGCGGACGTAAGAACTTATTGGTCGGGCGATGCGATTAAGCGTGTGACGGGCTATGAAATCGAGGGTAAGGCAAAGGAATCGGACGGCTTTATTCATTTGATTAACTCGGGTGCGGCGTGTGTGGATGCTTGCGGCGAAGTGAAGGATGAAAACGGCGACGCGATCATGAAGAAATGGTGGGAAATGACGGATAAGGATATCGACGCTTGTATGGCGGCGACGACTTGGCCGTACGCCGATCTTGGCTACTTCCGTGGCGGCGGTTATTCCTCTCGTTTCGTGACTCGCGCGGAAATGCCCGTGACGATGATGAGATTGAATATGGTCAAGGGTATTGGCCCCGTAATGCAAATTGCGGAAGGCTGGACGGTGCAAATTCCCGACGAAGTGACGCATAAGCTTTGGAAGAGAACGGACTATACATGGCCTTGCACTTGGTTTGCTCCGAGAGTGACGGGTAAAGGCGCGTTCAAGACCGCTTACGACGTGATGAATAACTGGGGCGCAAACCACGGCGCAATCTCTTACGGACATATTGGCGCTGACCTTATCACGATGTGCTCAATGCTTCGTATTCCCGTATGTATGCACAACGTGGACGAGGATAAGATTTATCGTCCTGCGGCTTGGAATGCGTTCGGTATGGATAAGGAAGGTCAAGATTACCGTGCTTGTCAGGCGTATGGACCTATGTATAAAAACATCAAATAAATTTTGACGGATTTTGCGCCGCGCGAGTGTCACTCGCGCGGCGTTTTTCAATGGAAACACTTGCAAAAGCGGCGGCGGTGTGTTATAATAATAGCGAAAAGGAGTTTGATTATGAAATACATTGAATTGACCATTCATACGACGACGGAAGCGAGTGAAATCATTTCCGATATTATGTGGCAATATACCGATTACGGCGTGACGATTTGCGATCGCGCGGACATCATTGCTTTGCAAACGGCGAAGGAATCCACTTTTTGGGATTATATGGACGACGAATTGGAAGAAGGCTTGCTTTCGGAAAAACCCTCGGACGTACTCGTAAAATGCTACGTCGCCGAGGACGTTGCCAAGGAAGTTTTGCCTGCGATTTTGAAGGACGTTGCGGACGCCAAAGAGCGTAGCGAAGGCTTTATCCCGTTTGGTACGTTGGAAGACACCAAGCGCACGGTAGACGGCGACGATTGGATTGACGTTTGGAAAAAGCATTTCCGTCCCATTCATCTCGGCTCGATTGTGGTCGTACCCGAATGGATTGAATACGCACCTGCCCCCCACGAACACGTGGTTTTGCTCGATTCCAATATGGCGTTTGGGACGGGCGAGCATGAAACGACGTCGATGTGCGTGGAGTTGATGCAGGAATACATCACGCCTGAATCGGTGTGTATTGACGTTGGCTGCGGCAGCGGCATTTTGGGGATTTCCGCCATCAAGCTCGGCGCGGCAAAAGCGTATTTGACGGATATCGATCCCATTGCGGTGGAAAGCTCGTTGCACAATAGCGAGCTGAACGGCGTTGCGCAAAAGACGGTGGTCGCGCACTCTAACCTTTTGGAAAATACCGACGTGCAAGGGGATATTATGATGGCGAACATCACGGGCGAGGTTTTGAAGATGCTCGCGCCGTCCATCCCGAAGAATTTGAAAAAGGACGGCGTACTCATTTTAAGCGGTATCATTGAAAGTCGTTTGGAAATGGTCAAGGCGGCGTATGAGGCGGTCGGTATGCAGGTCGTATTTGAACGGCGCAAGGGGGAGTGGTTCGCTCTTGTCTTAAAGCATAATTGATCGATTGTATAAATAGGCGAAATTAAAGTATTAACGTGAAAAGGAACTACCATGTCTGCATTGAAACGTTTTTTTGTGGAAGAAGTACATCAAGAAACCGAGCTTATCGGGGAAGAATTTGAGCACGCAAAGAACGTGCTCCGTCTTGCCGTGGGCGACGAGGTGATACTCCTTGATAACAGCGGCAAGGAATACACCGCCGTGATTGCGACAGTGGAAAAAAAGCGTATGCTTTTGAACGTCGTGCGTGAAGAGGTCGGGCAGCGAGAAGCCAAAGCGGACGTTTGCTTGCTGTTTGGATACTTAAAAAATGCGGATAAGAACGAGTTTATCGTGCAAAAAGCGGTGGAGCTTGGTGTGAAGAAAATCGGCGTGTTCTCGTCCGAGTACTCGTCGGCGTATATGAACGCAAACAAGCTCGAACGCTTGAATAAGATTTCCAAGGAATCGGCAAAACAATGCTTGCGCGCGGTTGCGCCGAAAGTAGAATATTTCGATTCGCTCGAAAAAGCGCTCGTTTGGGCACAAGGGTATGAAAACAAGCTGTTTGCTTGCGAGTTTTCCACGGAAAGCAAGTGCGATATTGAAAAATTGCAGGGCAACGCCGCAATCGTCATCGGG
>JAZORL010000071.1:0-2715 GCA_045656625.1 Candidatus Scatosoma sp.
GCCGTCCTTGACTACCGTGCCCGTCGGGAACACACAGCCCTCGTAGATGCCGCAGGTCTCATAGTCGTACTCGGGCTCCATCAAAAAGTCCTTCGTGCGCGCAATGATCTTTCTCGGATCGTCGAGATCCATCAGCACCGCGCCCACGCGGTAGATGCCCGAGTCATCCACACCGTGGTAAAGCATAAACCAGCCGTATTCCGTCTTGATAGGGGGCGTTCCGCCGCCCATACGCTGACATTCCCACCACTGCTCGCCCGTCATTAAGAGTTCGGGCTTGTCGTATTCGATAAGGTCGTCGCCAAACGAAATCCAAACAGACGGCATCTTTACACCTGCGTTTTTGAACTTCGGACGGCTAATCATCGCATACCTGCCCCCTATCTTTTCAGGGAAAAGGTAAACGTCGCGATCGTCCACCGTCGCTTCCGTGATGCGACCAAATTTCTTGTAGACCTTGAAATCTTTTGTCGCCGCAAGGTAGGTTACCGTGATATTATTCTTCGCAAACGAAGGCAATTCTTCCCCGCAAACGTCCGTTTCATCCATATAGGTAGGCGCTTTGGATACACCTTCAATATATTCGACAAGCCAGTATTGACCAGGCGCATACGCTCTTGCCGCATAAGTGAGATAGTACATATCCCCAATTTTCATAAGGCGAGGGTCTTCCACGCAACCGCCGTCAGGCTCGTCGTGACTGCCCTCAAAGGCAGGCTTATCGCTTTGACGAACGAAGTTGATACCGTCCTTACTTGTTGCCAAGCCAAGCTTGATTTGGTGTCGTACGTCGTTGCCTGCCGCACGATAAAGCATAACGAATTGCTCGTTTTCCTCATCGTAAATTACTGCAGGATTCAAAACGCAACGTTCTTCCCACTGGTTTGCAGGGTTGGGCTTCAAAATCGGATTTCCTTCATATTTTTTCAGTTTCATAATTACGCTCCTTACTTTACCAATATTCTATTTTATTTCACACGGTTTCAATTTCAAATTGCTATTAAAAGCCTTCAAATTCGTTGTAAAAACCTGCTTTTTGCATGCAAGCCTTATAAGCTTGCCACGTCCAGCCATCGCCAATTGTACAAGCGAAATGATTGACACCGTTTCCGCCCGTAGACGTCCAACGAAGCAAATAAAAACCGTTTTTCTTTTCAGGAAGTTTACAAACAACCGTTTTACCGTTTGCTGCCACCTCAAACGTACCGTTTGCGACTTCTTCCCCTAAAACAAGCTCAACGGCGGTATATTCGCCCTTAACCGTGCTTTGCGTATCGTTTACCGCAAGTAAATCAAGCAAGCCCTCTTTAGGTTCGTCGCAAATCAAGCATACGGGCTTTTGTGAACGTGTAATGTAATGATATGCAAGCTTTTTCACGCCGTACCAATCCACCACAGCATCTGAAACCTGCGGCCAACCGTCCGCAATATTCCACCAAAGAATACCCGTCTTTCTCCATTTTTGGACACGGAATCTCTCGATAAAGAATTTCACCGCTTCCGCTTGCGAAACTTGGCTTTGACGGGCAAACTCATCCAAATTGCTCGACGCTACGCCAAAAATACGCTCCACTTGACTAATCATCAAGGGCAAGCGATATGCATAGGGGTTTTCCTCTACCTGCGTTTCCACCCCCGCCGCTTGCACAAGCCAATCGGCATTTTTGCAAATATCATAAATAGAGCCCTTGGGCATACTTCCTGCAGGAATAAATTTTTGAATCGATTCAGGCGACGGGCAACCGTGGTATCCTATTTCCGAGGCAAAATGGCAATCTGCTGTGCCGTAATATTCCCCCTTAAAAAAGTCACGAGGCCCCCAAATATGACTCTCCGACACCTTTCCATACTTGTACGCCATAGCATCTACGTAAGGCGAGCTGGGAAGATAGGGACGAGTTGCATCGTGATTTCTCAATTCACGAAGAATGACGTCACGAGTCAGCTTATTATAATTAGGATCAAGCATCGCAGGAGGGTCGTTCTCCGTATGCGCACTCTCGTAATAAGGAACAACAAAACAATCGCATTCATTGTCCCCTGCCCATACGACAAGCGCAGGATGATTTCTCTTCTCGATAGCTACCTGCTTCACTTCTTCCTTGACGAGCGCACAAAGACGTTCATCGTCTGGGTAATGTCCGCATGCGAACGAAAAATCCTGCCAAATCATGATACCATGCTCATCGCAATAGTTGTAGAGAAGATCGCTTGGATATGCGTTCCCGCCCCAACAGCGAATCATATTACAGCCCTGCTCGTCCGCAAGACGAATATTGCGCAAGGTATACTCATCGTGGCGTGACGGAAAGGCATCGCAAGGAACCCAGTTCGTCCCCATAACGAATATCTTTTTCCCATTGACGATGAAACAAAATTCGCCGTCGTCACCCGAACAAGACGTGCGCTTTAACCAAACTTTTCTAATACCCGTGCGGTACTTTACGCAGTCACATTCCCTACCATCTTTCAAAAGCCGTATTTCTATATCATACAAGGGTTGTTCGCCATAATTTTTCGGCCACCAAAGTTTCGGATCTTTCAGCTCAATCAAAATCCTATTCGCTACATTGTACGGACGCAGTTCCTTATAAAAACTGCTTTCTCCGCATTTCCCCGTAATCACAAGGCGGAAATCGGAAATATAATCCTCGTCTGTATGAATTTTGAAGGTTGTGAACAGTATTGCCGTGTTCGATTTCTCATCATAACGCT
>JAZORL010000072.1:0-13402 GCA_045656625.1 Candidatus Scatosoma sp.
AAGGCACTCTACCTTCCACGCCCTCGGGTACGAATTTCTTCGTGCCTTCTTGGAAATATCTGTCGCTGCTACCAGCCGCCATCGCGCCGAGCGAGCCCATACCTCTATACACTTTATAGCTTCTGCCTTGATACAGCTCAACTTCGCCAGGGCTTTCCAACGTACCCGCCAAAAGCGAACCTACCATTACTGCACTACCGCCCGCTGCAATCGCTTTTACGATATCGCCGCTGTACTTAATACCACCGTCCGCAATGATGCGTTTCCCAAGCTTGTCTGCCATTTCCGAGCAATCCATAACCGCCGTAAGTTGGGGAACGCCAATACCTGCTACAACACGCGTTGTACAAATAGAACCAGGGCCGATACCGACCTTCACAACGTCCGCGCCCGACTTAATCAAGGCTTCCGTTGCCGCTGCCGTAGCAACGTTCCCTGCAATCAACGTAATATTCGGATATTTGGATTTAATTTCTTCTACCTTTTTCAAAACGCCAGCGGAGTGTCCGTGTGCCGTATCGATTGCGATAACGTCCGCGCGTGCTTCAATAAGCGCCGCAATTCTATCCATCGTGTTCGCCGCAGTACCAACCGCTGCGCCTACGAGCAAGCGACCGTTATCGTCTCTTGCCGAGTTCGGATACTGAATGGATTTTTCAATATCTTTGATGGTAATCAAGCCCTTCAAATAACCCTTTCCGTCCACGATAGGCAATTTTTCAATTCTATGCTTACCAAGAATTTTTTGCGCGTCCGCAAGCGAAGTGCCTTCGGGTGCGGTCACAAGCCCGTCCTTCGTCATAACGTTGGAAATGGGTTGGTCGTAATTGTTTTCAAAACGCAAATCGCGGTTTGTCAAAATCCCAACGAGTTTTCCATCCTCCGTCGTGATGGGGACGCCACTAATACGGTATCTCTCCATGAGCGCGACTGCATCTCTTACCAAGTTATTCGGGTACAAGAAGAAAGGATCGGTGATAACGCCGTGTTCGCTACGCTTTACTCTATCCACGTGGTTAGCTTGTTCTTCAATCGACATATTCTTGTGGATAATCCCCAAGCCGCCTTCACGCGCCATTGCAATCGCCATACGACTTTCCGTAACGGTGTCCATCGCCGCACTAATTAAGGGCAAGTTGAGCTTGATTTTGTCTGTAAGCTGTGTTTTTAAGCTAACGTCAGCTGGCAATACGCTCGATGCCTGCGGCACGAGAAGTACGTCGTCAAAGGTTAAGCCTTCTTTTACAATTTTGCTGCTCATAGAGTGATCTCCTTATATAAAAATAAATTTTTTTCAAAGTTTAATAAGAAAATGGATGTTACTCGATTGCTCGAATCAAACATCCATTTAGTTCCCAATCAGCGCGAGGGTTCGTTCGAAATACGCTTTGTCCGCATCCGATACGTTTCCTTGCATCTGTTCCATTTTTCCCTTTATCATTTGCGCAGTACCTGCGTCTTGCGCTTTGAGCGCCGTAATCAACACGGCTACGACTGCATTGTTTTGTTGGAAGGATTCCCCCTTCCATTCAAATGCGCATTCTACCGCCTCTTCTTTCTCGCCACGGCAGTATTTCGCAATACATACCTGACCGCATACGTACTGCTTGTACGTGCCGTTTACACTACCGCCAAGCTCCTCGTCTTTCGCTTGGCAATATTCCTGAAATTCTTCATCTTCAATAAAACGTTCGCCGCAAGAAGCAATTTTTCCGTCCTTGCCTTCCCCAATCGCAACTTCCGTCGCATAGGCAATGTAATAAATATCGTCGCTGTCTTTATATGCACGTTCCGCAAAATGAATGCTTGCAGATTCCATCCCCAAATCGTAGGTAATCTTCATCATCGTGGACGGATAGAAGGTGCAAAGCGCAGCAAAAAGGAACAAGATTAAGATGCCGATTGCGGCAAGCGTATTCAGGAATGCACGCAGGATAACTTTGTCGACACCCATAACCTTTTCCTCCTATGTATAATATTTATATTATTTTAACACAGAATACACAAAAAATCAACTGTATAAAGAAAAATTTTTGGTATGTTTGCAATCTTTTTTTAATATAATGGACTATGAACTTTTTCTTAAAATATACAAAACCTTCTCATAGATCTAAAAAACTTTTGGTCACCATCTTTTTGCTCGCCCTCTTGCCTATTTTTTCGCTCTTTTCCAGCTGCAAAAAAAAGCTCGACTATTTTTCGTACGTTTCGGAAATTCGCAGCAATATTCTGCTGGCGGAAACGGAAAACTTTTCCTTGCGCATTTTTATCGGAGAACGGGAAGTCCCCTATTCCGCAGATGGCGTTGCAAGAGAGTCTTCCCCGCGTTTCGATGCGTACCTGGTAGCCCCAAATGGCACAAAAACGTGCGAGTTCTTCTTCAAAATTGGAAACGAATCGTACGGCGGAGAAATGTCCTACGACAACGTAAAGGGCGAATATTACTATTTTTGCACCTTGAACGTTCCCGAGCTAAAAACGGTATCTTGTGAAATTTTATATGGGGAAGAACAATTTATCTTGGAAGCAACGTCCGTTTTGAGTGAAAAAACGTTATCTCCACGCGAGGCTTTATCCCACCTGCTAACAACGGAAAAAGAAACCTTCTCCACGCTCACCGATCAATACGGTTTTGCGGGGGAAATTGGGATTCGCCTAATCTACGAAGACAATCCCTATTATTACGTGGGCGTAATCGATAGAAAAGGCAACGTTTCCGCATTCTTATTAAATGCGGAAACGGGAAAACTTTTGGCAAAGCGACGTTCTTAGTCAACCTAATCTCTATGATAATAATCCTCGAATTAACTATCGAGCGATTTTTTAACAAACTACCCTGTGGGTACTCCACAGGGTAGTTTGTTTTATAAAAAAATGCTCCGAAAATCGGAGCATTTTTTATTTTAACCATAAATACATCAAAAGAACCATTATCCCAAAACCACAAATAATGGAAAGGAACATCGGAGCATAAGCGCGGAATGCACCACGCACCATCGCCCAATATTCTTTTTTGCTTGGCTTGTTAAAGTTCGCCTTTTTTCCATTCTTTTTTCTGTGGGGATCGTACCATTTGAACCCTTCAACGTTCATATCCGCAAAGGTCGTTTCGGTGTCCAAATAATCCCTTTTCTTTTTTGCCATAAAGTCCTCTGATAGTCGTTAGTTTTCCGTGTTCCCCTCGCCGTTGTATTCGGGATCGTACAAGTGGCAAGCACAGAAATGTCCTTTTTCCACTTCCAAATACTTAGGAGCAACCGTCTTACATACTTCCATGCACTTGTCGCAGCGAGTATGGAACTTACAGCCCTTAGGCGGATTAACGGGAGAAGGAATATCCCCCTTTAAGATGATACGATTCATCTTCGTATGCGGATCAGGAATAGGAACCGCCGAGAAAAGCGCCTTCGTATAAGGGTGCAACGTATTCTCGAAAATGCTCGTCTTTGAGCCGTATTCGACCATGCTACCCAAATACATTACGCCGATTTCATCCGAAATGTGCTTGACAACGGACAAATCGTGCGAAATAAAGACGTAGGTAAGCCCCAATTCCTTTTGTAAGTCTTTGAGCATATTGATGATTTGCGCTTGAATGGATACGTCGAGCGCCGAAACGGGTTCGTCGCAAATAACCAAATCAGGCTTAAGAGCCAATGCGCGCGCAATACAAATACGTTGACGTTGACCGCCCGAGAATTCGTGAGGATAACGTTCAAAATAATGGGGTTGCAAACCGCACATTTTCATGATTTCAAGCACGTAGTCACGATAGTTTTTACCCTTCGTTAAGCCATGCTGACGCGCTGCTTCACCAATGATTTCACCAACCGTCAAACGAGGCGAAAGGCTCGCGTAAGGGTCTTGGAAAATCATTTGCATATTCGGGCGAAGCTTATCAAACTCTTTGTTAGAAAGCTCCGTCAATTCCTGACCTTTGAACTTCACCGAACCGCCAGTCACGTCGTAAAGGCGCAAAATCGTACGGCCCATCGTCGTCTTACCGCAACCCGATTCCCCTACGATACCAAGCGTCGTGCCCTTTTTCAAATCAAAGGATACGTTGTCAACAGCCTTTAAGAATGCCGTCGGTTTGCCGAAAAAGTTCGTTCCTACCACGAAATGCTTTTTCAAATCCTTAACGCTCAACAAAATCTCATCGTGAAGAATTTCTTGTTTTACGATTTTGGAATACTTTTTCGTCGCCTTTAAGCGGAATACCTTACGGCAGTTAGGACAAATAAACGCCTTATCAAAATCGTCGCTAATACGAAGCTTTTGATCGCAATGAGGACAAACAACGTCGCGTTTACCCGAAAGATCTTCTTCCGTTTCAGGCGTGACGATTTCTTCCATTTCAATTTGCTTAGGCTCATCTTCCGAAGGAGTTTCTTCCGCAACCGTCGCTTCTTCTACGGGCGTTTCTTCAATAGGTGTTTCTTCAACTGCTTCTACCTCGTCCATTTGCATTTGAACGGGTTCTTCCTCTACCGCCGGTTCTTCCGATGCAGCTTCCGCAACGATTTCTTCAACAGGGGCTACTTCTTCCGTTGCAGCTTCCTCAACGGGGGTTTCCGCTGCTTCTACCTTTTCTTCTTCAAGGTCTTGGGCATTATTCATTTCGAGTTCACTCATTGTTCACCGCCCTCCTTATAAAGATAGCAAGCTACACTGTGCGTATCCGACACCTTAACAAGATGAGGATATTCACCTGCGCATTCCATACGGCACTTATCGCATCTATCACGGAAATAGCAATAGTTCGGCATATCAACGGGGTTCGGTACGAAGCCCGGAATACAATACAAGGATTCCACTTCGCCGTCCACCGTAGGTTTGCTCTTTTGTAAACCAATCGTATACGGGTGCAAAGGATTATCGAAAATATCTTCCGCAGTACCCATTTCAATAACTTTACCTGCGTACATAACGACTACGAAGTCTGCCATTTCTGCAACAACACCAAGGTCGTGCGTAATCAACATAATCGAGCCGCTAATTTTTTCTTTAATGTCGCGAAGCAAATCCAAAATTTGCGCTTGAATGGTCACGTCGAGCGCCGTCGTGGGCTCATCGGCAATAATCAAACGAGGATTGCAAAGCAAAGACATTGCGATCATAACACGTTGACGCATACCGCCCGAAAGTTGGTGGGGATATTTTTTATAAACCCCCTCGGGATCGGCAATACCAACAAGATTGAGCATTTCAATGCTGCGTGCCTTTGCATTTTTCTTGGAAATCCCTTCAATATGCAAGAAGGCAACCTCGTCGAGCTGGTTCCCGATTGTGAAAACGGGATTCAGGGACGTCATCGGTTCTTGGAAAATCATTGCAATTTCTCTGCCACGAATCGAACGCATCGCTTCAACGGGCATTTTTGCAATATCGTACACCTTCTCGTCCATTTCATACATCGTGCCGCCGAGTTCGTCCTTTTTAAGAACGGGTTTACCACCCTTTTTCACGATAACCTGCTCGCCATTTTCCTCTTTCGTCTCGTACACGGGTATCTTCTTTCCCTTTTTATCGCGACGGAAAGCCTTCGTACGGAAACGAATCGAACCATCTACAATTTGACCGGAAGGACCGCTTACAAGTTGCATCAAGGACAAGGACGTGACGCTCTTACCACAACCCGATTCACCTACGACACCAACCGTCGAACCTTCGGGAATGGAAAACGTAACGCCGTTTACTGCCTTTACAACACCCGTATCCGTATAGAAATAGGTATTTAAGTTTTCAAATTCTACGATATTTGCAGGGTCTTTCATCTCGGTGAGATATTCCGACTCTACGTTCTTTCTTTTCTTTCTCTTTTCGAGTGCTTTTGTAATTTTCGCATTCGATCTTGCAATTTTACGAGATTCCCGACCAGATATATAATGAGATTTCTTCTTTTCAGCCATCTTCATCACCTCTTCATCTTCGGGTCAAACGCATCGCGCAAGCCGTCGCCTACAAAGTTGAATGCCAAAATTGCAAGCGTAATACAAATTCCAGGGGGTACCCAGAAATGAGGATACAGCTTCAAGAATATCGGATTCGATGCCGTATTAATCATAGAGCCCCACGTAGGTGTATCCAAAGGTGCGCCAAGGTTCAAGTAGCCGAGCGTTGCTTCCATAAGGATAATGCTACCAAGCCCCATCGTCATCGAAACGATAAGCTGCGGCATTACGTTGGGAAGCAAGTGCTTAAAGATCTTTCTATACGTGGAAAGCCCCGAACATTTTGCCGCCAACATAAATTCTTGTTCGCGCAACGACAAAATTTGCCCACGCACCAATCGCGCAGTACCAACCCAGCCGAATAGCGTTAGAATAATCATTAGGAAATACAGCCTTCGTATGTCTTCAATGCCGTTTGCTGTAAGCGCCGCCGACAAAATAAGCATGATCGGAAGCGTCGGAATACAGCTTAGGATATCGACTATACGCATGATTAGGTTGTCTACCCAACCGCCAAAATACCCGGCAAGTCCTGCTAATATAACGCCTATAATCGTTTCCAATATGATAACAACAAAGCCAATCGTAAGCGAAATTCTTCCCCCAATCAAAAGGTTGGTGAAAATATCAAAGCCCCATTGGTCCGTACCAAGCAAGTGCGTAGAATCGATATCGCCATAAGCATTATACGCAGGATTTTCGGATACGAAAATATCATAAGCATAATACGTCTTACCATCGATTGTATATTCAATCTTATAAGGCGTAGCATCAGGAATACTCGTCTCGTCACGCACGGGTTTGCCGTTTGAGGACCAATCCGAGAAAATCGGACCTACAAAGGACGCCACAAACAGGATAACGAGCATTAACAAGCCGATAATGGAAAGCTTAGAACGGAAAAAGCGCTTCGCTACCATCATACCAGGCGAAAGCACGCGAACGCGATCGCCTAAGTTTTCCCCGTGCAAATCTTCCGTCTTTTCATTTGCATTAACGGGCAATTCTTCTACAACGTTTTCTTTCTTTTCGTCTTTCATAATTCCCCTCCTTTAACGCAATTTAACACGGGGGTCAACCACCGCATACATAATATCTGTCAGCAATATACCAATGACCGTCAGCACCGCAATAAACATATTGTAGCCCATGATAAACGGTATATCACCTGCCTGCATAAGCTTCCAAGCCGTATTACCAATACCAGGCAAATCGAACACCGTTTCGGTGATCATCGCACCGCCGAATAGGGACGGTAGCGTGCCGGCAAGCATCGTCACAAGCGGAATCAACGTATTTCTAAATACGTGCTTATAAACAACCGATTTTTCAGACAAACCTTTCGCGCGTGCCGTACGGATGTAGTCCGCATTCAATACTTCGAGGGTGTTCGTACGCGTATAACGCATCCAACCACCAATCGAAAGCACGACCAGCACGAACATCGGCAATACCAAGTGCCAAAGCATATCTCCAAAACGTTCCAAATCCGTAGCGTTCATCGGTAAGCTCGATTTAAGACCGATCGGCTCGAACCAACCAAGATCGGATGCAAAAACCTTCTTAACGATACCGCCAAGGAAGAAGGTCGGGAAAGAAATCCCGATCATCGTAAGTACGGTGACAAAATAGTCGAGCTTACCATATTGATTGCAAGCACACTTAATACCAAGAGGAATTGCAATCAAAAGCTCTAAAATCAAAGCTACAAGGGAAATCCCAAAGGACACGCCCATATCTCTAAAGATAACGTCTTCAACAGGTTGCTTTTCTACAAAAGAATTGCCAAGGTCCCCTTTGCAAAGTCTTGAAAGCCAATTAAAGTAGCCTTTGAATACGTTGGAATCCAAGCCGTAATACGCTTTGATGGAATCCAACTTTGCTTGCACTTCCGCTTCGTTGCTCTCAACGGCGCCACCCAAGCTGTTTCGAATTTGGTTTTCAAAATAGTCCACAGGCATAAAGGAAACCAAGACGTACAAAATGAGTGACACGCCGAGCAATATCAATATGGAAAGCAATAATCTTTTTATACAGTATTTTAACATCTGTTTCTCTTCACTTTTCGTTTATTTTTCGGAAACGAATTTACCGATAAGAAAGTTATCAGTTATAATTAAGTTCCCACATCTTGTCAATAACACCGGTGTTAGCCGTAGGGTTCTTATTAAGAGTTTTAGAATCAATAAGATCCTTATTGTATACAAGACAGTCGTTTCTTTGATAGGTAGGAAGTTCTACCGCGAGGTCCATAATCAAATCCAACGCTTCTGCGTAATCTTTCTTACGGGATTCTTCATCAAGCTTCGTACGAGCTTCTTCAATGAGTTCGCTCAATTGGTTAATCTTTCTTTGTTCATAACCGAACTGATCAGCATCCTTAAAGATTTCCGCATAGCCCCAGTTCTTGATACTCGTTGCTTTACTGTCTTTGTGGTAAACTTGATACAAGTCAGGGTCAACCGTAGAAGACCAAGCTGCCGCCCATACTGCAAGCTGACCGGTGGAAAGCTTCGTAAGCGCCTTAATATCCGTATTAACCGTGATCGTGAAACCAATTTCTTCCAAGGTTTCTTTTGCATTCATGAACATTTGATATGCGGGGTGATCCGTCGTATCGCCTGCAATCGTGAAGGTGTATTCAAGCGACTTACCATTTACGGTGCTAAGATCGCCGTTACCATCGGTGGTATAAGGAATACCATTTTCCGTAAGCGCTGCAATCAAGTTGTTTTTGATTTCATAAGCAAGCGGATTGTATGCAATGGAAGGATATTCCGTCGCACCATCGGGGTATGCCCAGTTGGTGATAGACATAGGTCTTTCAATCAAGTCAACAAGCTGTTCCGTATAATAGGTGACGATAAAGTTCTTATCCATCGCTTGCATAATTGCGCGACGTACTTCGATATTGGGAACGTATTTAGGGTTGATACCTACGTAGCCGTAACCGTTCGTCAAATACGTTTCATAGCTCAAGTGACCAATACCATCAATAATTTTCAAGTTTTGTGCGGTTGCGTTAGGTTCACCAACGTCGATACTCTTCGTTTCGAGCGCATCAATCAAGTTGCTCGAGCCTACTTCTCTATAATGCAAATATTTAATCTTTGCATTGTTTACAGGATCGTTGCCGAGAACGGTGTAGAAATAAGGATTACGTTTGAAATATACCCACTTATTCTTGTAGAAGTTTTCACGGGTTACGCTGCCGCTATCCTTTTCGTTCGAAGGCATATATACGCCCGCGCCTTGAGGAAGACCGTTCTTGTCGGGATCTTGCAATACTTTATCAAAGAATGCATTGTCAGCAAACTTAACACCATGAGGCGTGTTTGCAATCGCATCTTCGTTCGAATAGTAGTACATAGGCGCAACTGCGAATGCAAAGTTCCAAATTGCCTTCGGGTCAACCTTATTAATCTTAATGTTCAATACGTCGTGTTCCCCATCGAGTTTCTTACCCGAGAAGTCTACACTCGTCTTGCTCGTGGTAATACCCGAAATATCAGGAACTTTCATCGAACCATCATCGTTTTTACCTTGTTCTTCATAATATTTCGTTCTTGCCTCTGCTGCAAGTTCGTCACGAAGATTGCTACCCGTTGCCCAATAAATAAGAATCATTGCAATGTCTTCGGGGGTAGCCGTCATCATATCGAAAACGGTATCAATCGCCGTATCTTGTTCGATATATGCAACCGCTTCTGCTTCCGTACAGCCCTTTTCTTGCATGTATTTTGCAATCAAAGCCGTATCGGTCATCGCTTTTTCCATTTCCTCGGCAAGCGTTTCGTTATAACCGCCCGTGCTCATTTCATTTGCTTCGGGATCGAGGTTGGTCATGTACTTGTACTCTTTAATCGTACCAGCCGCCACCGCTGCTTTCGCTGCTTCTTCGCCTACGAACGTCGCGCGCGTTTCAGGATCGATATACATCGTCATTCTCGTCGTCGCTTCTTGCGCTACTCTTACAACACCCATATTGTAATAGTAAATTTGCCAATCTTCCGTGAAGGAATATTTTTCTTCGTAGCTTTCAAGCGTACCTGCCGTCATCGACCAATTCGATTCAGCTTCTTCTCTAAAGAGTTCTTTCGTTCTTGCAATATCCGCTTCCGTGTTTTCGTTTGCGGGATATTCAAAATCGTCGGTCAAGTGGTTGATCAAATAATCCAATCTCGTATCCGCTTCTGCATAGAAACCTGCGTTCAATTGACCATCCGTCATATCAGAGCTATCCAACATGTTGGGATCTTGTGCGCGGTATGCCTTCAAACCAACGATATCCGTCGAGTAAATCGTCGCCGAGCCCATATATGCAGGGTCGAGATATACGTACAAATTAAAGAGTACGTCGTCGATCGTAAGTGCTGAACCGTTGCTGAATTTAATACCATTCTTAATAATGAACGAATATTCCGTAAAAGCCGCTTCCGCCGCATTTTGCGTGACCGTACCATTTGCAAGCGTCATCGTTTGCTTCAAGTCGAGCGTGACTACGGGTTGATCCTTACCATACGCAATTACGTCCGCGCCGTCCCTATTTGCTTCCGTCGTCAACATACCAATCTGCGTCATTGCAGCCATGTTGCTGTCCGTTGCGGACGTTGCAAAGAAGGGGTTAAAGTTGCCATCCAAGGCCTCCGTCGCAAATACGATGGGACGAGTCTCCGTATCGTATTTTTGACCGTTTTCGCCACCGTTGCTGCTGCTACCACCGCCGCAAGCGGTAAACGAAAATGCCATTGTTGCTCCCAATAATAAACAAATCACTTTCTTTACCGATTTATTCATAATCTATATCCTCCGTTATTTTTTTCAATTTTATAAGCTCTGCTTCACTTTGACGATTTCTTCGTTCGCGCCAAGCACCTTAAAGCCGTTGCCACCGCTTGCCGTCACGTACGATTCGTCCGTTGTATAACCACCGAACAAGTAGTTTGCATAGTTCATCGTAAGATTTGCATCCATCAAATTCGCTACGTACGTGCCGTTTTTCTTACTAATCGTAATATCCAGCGTACCGCTTACCGTCACGTTTTCAATTCTTGCCTTTTCCGAAAGGTTTTCGAAGAGGAAGTATGCATTGAAGTATTGGCTGCTGCTTGCACATGCAAACGTAAGATTTTCGAAGTTCACGTTTACAAGCTGCGCCTTGTCGCCAATCTTACCGAAAATAGAAGTCGTCGCTGCGTTCGCTACACCCGTTTTCTTAAACTTCAAGTTCTTAATCGTCGCACCGTTACTATGAATCACACCATTGAAGTTAATAAACGGCGCTCTTTCAAGTTCGTTGCTCATGTCGATATCTTGATTGATCCAATACCCGTCGCAATCCACTTCGTTATATTGAATCGAATCGAGCATTTCCGTCAATTCCTTAGCCGTATTGACAACCGTCCATTTTCCTTCAAGATATTGAGTAGGATTCCCTTCCGCATCTCGAACAATCGTCCATTCCCCTTCAAGGTAATCAAACGGTACACCAGCCTTATCCTTAACTACCGTCCAAGCGCCGACCAAGTATTTAGCGTAAACAACCGAATCCTTATCTTGTTGAACAGCCGGCCAATTTGCAAGCGTCGTACATGCCGCATCCGCATAATACTCTACAAACGTATAAGGACGAGTAAAATCATCTTGCTTGAACCCGAAGAATTCCGAGGGGTACGGGTAAGTGCCGTCGCCGTTAAACGAAGCCACTCTGAATACGTCGCCGTTTGCAAATTCCTTTTGCTCCGCATTTGCATCGGGGTTGGGAATCTTCGCGCCCTCTTCTATAACAAGCTTGAATTGTACTTTCGTTTTAGATTTCCAGCTTGCCGCAATATACCAATGATCACCAACTTCCAAAAGTCGCGTGAAATCCACTTCGTCACCAAGCGCATAATAGGTTTTGGTGTCGTCCGTGTAGGTAGGATTTCCTTCCGCATCCAAAACAACGTAGTACCAACCATTAAAATCGTATTCATCACGTTTGATCGTTCTTTGTGGCGACATTTCATCCACACCGATGTTGATGGCAGGCTGACCACTCATATAGTCGATTGTTTTCGTATTAAGACTGTTTTCGAATACACCGCCGTTACCATAATAGGTGACAGCCGCTTCCAATCCGTAATCGTCAACAACTTCTTGTCTTGTCGAATACTTGAACGAACACCCCGCAAAAATAAACAACGACGCTATCGCCAAGAACACGAGAATTAGGGTTCTTTTGAGCTTCCTTTTCATTGAGTTACCTCATATCTTTTTTCGTTTCTGCATTGCATCTTACGCCTCTTTTACGGCATATAGACCCAATTTTGCTTATAACACAATCTATATTTTAACCGAAAAAAAATATTTTGTCAATCATTCTTCCTACATTTTATATATATAAATTACTTTTTTCGTGTTTTTCTCTTTTGCAATCAAAAAAATCGATTTTCATCATTAAGAAAACCGATAGAAAAGCCCCATCGTGCGATTTTGCACGATGGGGCTGCCCAATATTTTCGTTTTATGCGTTTATTTGGTCATTTTTTCTTGCTTGACTTTGTGATCGATTACGTGACGAGAGGCAAGTTCCGCTTGGATCTCATCCACCGTAATGCCCATTTGTACCATCAATACCATCACGTGGTAGGCAAGATCGGCAATTTCGTAAATCGTTTCCTTTTTATCGTCCGCTTTGCCTGCGATGATTACTTCCGTACACTCTTCCCCTACCTTCTTCAAAATCTTATCCAAGCCCTTTTCGAAAAGATAGGTAGTATACGAGCCTTCGGGACGGTCTTTTTGTCGACCTAACAGCAAATCATACAAGCCGCGCATAGAAAATTCGCCACGTTCTTCGTTGATAAAGAGGGGCTCAAAAAAACAGCTTTCTGCACCCGTATGGCAGGCAGGACCTTCTTTATCAACTTTGACAACAAGCGCGTCTTTATCACAATCCGCCGTAATGGAAACAACGTGCTGATAGTTTCCACTCGTTGCCCCTTTGCGCCATAATTCTTGGCGGCTTCTACTCCAAAAACAAGTCTTTTTTTCTTGAAGGGTAATTGCCAAGCTTTCTTTGTTCATATACGCCAACGTCAAGACGTCCTTCGTCGTTGCGTCAACCACGATTGCAGGGATTAAACCCTTTTCGTCAAATTTCAATTCTTCAATTTTTATCATACTTTTCTCCTTTTACTGCCTTACATGCGGACGGGAATGGAATATTCCGCAAGTGTTTTTTTAAGATCGGGAATCGCAATTTCCCCAAAATGGAACACCGAAGCCGCCAATCCTGCGTCGATATCGGGAATTTTTTGGAACAACTCAACAAAATGCGCCTTACTCCCTGCGCCTCCCGATGCAATTACGGGGACTTTGACCGCTTCACACACTTTTTCTAAAAGCTCAATATCAAAACCGCCCTTCACGCCGTCCGTGTCCATAGAATTGACGACGACTTCGCC
>JAZORL010000073.1:0-8739 GCA_045656625.1 Candidatus Scatosoma sp.
TTCCAGGTCGCAACACGCCACCGATTCCGCTCAAGCTTTCAAGCGCATACAAAAGCGCATTGACAAGCGTACCGCTCTCGTTCCCATTGCCGACGTGCACGGTCATACCGCAGGGCTTGTTTACCACCGCAAAATCGCCATCCTCATAGACGATATCGATGGGAATATTTTCGGGCTGCACCGAATACTCCACCGCATCGGGTACGTCCAACACGACTTCATCGCCGATTTTGATATCCGCACCTGCTTTCGTCGTCACCTTTCCTCGCACAAAAACGTGTCCGTCCTCGATGAGCTTTTTCAAGCGCGAACGAGTAAACTCGTCCGTTTGCTCACTTAAAAACAAATCCAAGCGTTTGTAATTGTCTTCCGCAACGAAGAGCCGTTTATCCATTCTTAATCTCTTCCATTTTTGCTAATTTTTCCGCTTTGGCTTTTTCCGTTTCTTCCTCGTGCGCCTTTGCCATTGCTTTATATTTCCCCAAAGGGAACACTGCATCACGGTCAAAGAATAAGAGCGCGAGAATCAGCACCGCCGCCCCGAAGGTAATCCAAAAATCCGCCAAGTTGCACACCGCCGAAAAACCAATGAACGAGAAAGTCAAATCGATCATATCGCGCACACCGTCTCTAAAGCCGCCTTGATAGCTGGCAGGGTCCCATACCTGGTAATAAAGTCTATCAATCAAATTCCCAATACCGCCTGCGATAACCAACACAAGCGCAACTCGTAAAAACTTCCGCTTGCTGTCCAATCGGAAAAAGGCGATCGAAAAAAGGAGCATCAAAACGCCCGTACCAATCAGCACGGAAAGCTTTACTGCCATCGACGCACCCGAACCGACGCCAAACGAGATACCACGGTTGTACGCCATACGCAAGACCGCTACGTTTGGAATAATCGTAATTTCTTGGCGTGCGTTGGGTTGCGCAAAATACACGTCCGCAATCAATTTGGACGCCAAGTCAATAAGAATCAACACGGCAAACCAGAACACCCCCCACGCATTCGCCGCATTTTTTTGTTTTTTCGCTAACAATGCTTCCTTCATTTCTTGCTTTCCTTTTTCGCATTCTTGCGAATCCCGTCAATCATACCGAATTTCAAATCGTGCAACTTTTTCGACAAGTCCACCTTATACACCTGCGGCAAATCCAAACGCAAATATTCCTCCCAGAACTTCGCAAGCTCTGCTTTGGAATACGCTTGCACGTCCATAAGCTTGGGGAATTCGTAAACGAGCTTGCCGTTCTTGACAATCGTTTCCTGCAAAGGTACTGCGTAGAAGTTTTCCACCTCGTGCTCACGCCAAGTCTCAATCGGGTGGAAAAGAGTCAACGGCTTGCTTTCGTCCACCGTTTCGTCCTTTAAGGTAATCAAGTCGGCAATCGCCATACCGTTTTCCTTGTCGTACAAGCGGTACAAGCTCTTAAACGCAGGATTCGTAATCTTCGCCGTGTTGTCCGAGAGTTTAATCTTCGGTGTGACCGTGCCGTCCTTGTCAATTACCGCCGCCAATTTATACACGCCGCCGAGCGCAGGCAGGTCTTCCGACGTAATTAAACGGGTACCTACCCCCCACGAACCGATTTTTGCGCCCTGTTGGATAAGGGAACTAATCGAGCGTTCGTCCAAGTCCCCCGAAACGCAAACAATCGCATTTTCAAAGCCTGCGTCGTCGAGCATCTTTCTCGCTTTTTTGGAAAGATACGCCAAGTCCCCACTGTCCAAGCGCACCCCTTTGGGCTCGTGACCTGCTTCACGGAGTTCCTTGAAAACCTTAATGGCGTTAGGAATACCGCTACGGAGCGTATCATAGGTGTCCACCAAAAGCATACAGCTATCGGGGTATGCATTCGCATATGCGCGGAACGCCTCATACTCGGTGGGGTAATCCATTACCCAGCTATGCGCCATCGTGCCTGCTACGGGAATATCAAACATTTGCCCCGCAATCACGTTCGACGTGGACGCACAGCCGCCAATCACCGCCGCGCGTGCGCCATAAATACCAGCGTCGGGGGCTTGCGCTCTGCGCAAACCAAACTCCATCACCACCCCTTGCCCTGCCGTCGCGCGGCAAATCTTCGAGGATTTCGTCGCAATCAGGGTTTGGTGATTGATAATATTCAAAAGCGCGGTTTCCGCAAATTGTGCTTGTATCAACGGCGCTTTCACCGTCAAAATCGGTTCGCCAGGGAATACGGGCGTACCTTCCTTCACCGCATACACGTCCCCCGTGAACTTCATATTTCTCAAATATTCCAAGAAGTCCTCGTCAAAGAGTTTAAGCGAACGCAAATAAGCGATATCTTCCTCGTCGAAACGCCAATTCAAAAGATAATCCATCGCTTGCTCCAACCCCGCCGCAAGGGAGTAGGTAATGAGCGAATTTTTGCGGAAGAATAAATCGAACACAACCTCTTCCTCATGCTTGTCGTGACGGTAAAAACCGTAGCCCATCGTGAGTTGATATAAATCGGTTAAAAGGGTAAGATTTCTCATTGTTCTTTCTCCGTTTTATCTGTTTCTACACTTTCCAAATTTTTTGCCGTTTCCAGCTCCGCCTTCCGCTTTTTCATCAAATATTCCGTCAAGAAATACACGCCCACGCCCGCGAAAATCATCACGATCGCCCAAAACTGCGACGGGGGCAAGCCCAAAAATTTCCCACGTGGGTCGTCGCGCATGAACTCAATGATAAAACGGAAAAGTCCGTAGCCCGTCAAATAGATGCTCAAATTATGCTTGAAATCCTTTTTCATCGTTAAAATAAAGCAAATTGCAAACAATGCAAAAAGGAAAATTGCCTCAAAGAGCTGCACGGGAACGACCTTTGCAGTGCCGTATTTTTGCGTATCCATCACAATGCCATACCAAGCGTTCGTTAAATCGCCGTGGCAGCAGCCTGCAAAAAGACAGCCTACTCTCCCAAACGCATGCCCGATAATGATACAAGCAGGAAGCGTAGAAACCACGTCGATCAAACGGGTTTTATAGCGTTTTCTAAAAATAAAATACACCGCCAAAAAACATACGATACCGCCGATTAACCCGCCGATAAAGGTAATCCCTTCGCCCACCTTAAACCCGCCTTTCGGGTTGTCGAGATAATTATAAAAGGCTTGGAAAAGCGCCGCTGCGCCAAAGCCTACGGCAATCGACGCAATCCCGTTATAAAAGACGAAATCGATGAATTTTTCGTCGAATTTTTTCTTTTTTGCGGTGTAGAACAGTACGGCAAACGCCGCCAAAAGCCCCACGCCGATCATCAATCCATATAAGTGGAAATATCCAAGTATTTCTTTATTATACATAGCTTTTTTGCTCCTTTTCGTACGTAGAAAATCCCATCGTACTTTTATTATTATAGCATAATAATAAAAAATCGTCAAGTAGAACTCGACGATTTTTTCATTTTGTATTTTGCGTTAATTCAAACGGATTTTCAAGGGTTTTACCCTTGCCAAAACGGGTACTGCAACAAACAAAAGCAAGTAGTTAAATAGGCTATTCCATATTTGTCCTTGCACGAAAAGCCTCGTCACCAAATAGGTTTTATAGCCCACCTTTGAATAGAGCAACCAAAACGCCGTCGTATTGATTGCCACCGTACAAACTCCAAAAGTCAGCAAGGCTATCAGCCCCAATTTCACGTATAAAAACCAAGCCTTTTCACTCTTAATACCGCCAATAATCAAGCCTGCGAAAAAAGCAGTCAGCCCCATCGACAAACCAATCCACGGCATATACGCAAAGCCGCCCGAATTGTATAAAAAACCTGCCAAGTCCCCTAAAAAACAGGCGGCAAACCCAAACAACGGACCGATAATCACGCCGCATACCGCGGAAACAAACAAGGTCAGCGAAAACTGCGTATCGGCAAGCTTGAACTCAAAAAACATATTCGCCACGACAATAAACGCCGTCATCACCGAAATATAGGCAATTTTATGGCTCTTGTTTTTCCCTACGAGCGTTGGGGATAGGAGCAACTCTTTCCATCGTAAAGCAGTACTCTTTTGCATAATAAAAACCTCCTTGAAAAAGAAGGTCCGCAAAGCTTGTGAGCGTTCGTGTTCGCTATTCAACGCGTACACGGTCGCCCCATTTTGTAGCGGACGCGCCTTGATACCGCAGAAAATCCTTTCTTTCGTCCACCGACAACGTCCCGTTCGGCAGCACTTAACGCATCAAAGCTACTCTTACTTTTTCACCATTATACCCCATACGCGCGTAAAAAGCAAGTATCTGCGGAATATTTCCCGAAAATTTCCACAAAATATCCGTATGGGATTGATTTTTGTACGCACTACCATTATTTTTATTACTCTTTTTATCGTTATGCGCTTAATGGGAAAACGGCAAATCGGGGAAATGCAACCCTACGAGCTTGTCATCACCCTCATCATTTCCGAGCTTGCCTGTATCCCTATGAGCGACAACTCTCTCCCCCTTTTATATGGGATTATCGCCATTCTCACCGTCTATCTTTTGCACCAAATCGTATGCCTTGTCGACTTAAAATGGAAGGGGGCAAAAACAATTTTGAGCGGTACGCCAAGCATCGTACTCAATAAAAACGGCATTGACGATACCCAACTCAAAAAGAACAATTTGGACGTTTCGGATTTAATCGCAAGCCTGCGAATCGAGGGATATTTTGCCCTCGATGGGATTGAATACGCCCTCTATGAATCGGAAGGCACCTTTTCCGCCCTTCCCAAACAAGATTATGAAGAATTGCAAACTTCTCTTCCCATCGTCATTGTCACGGACGGCAAATTCGACAAGAAAAACCTAAAAATGACAGGCAAGGACGAGGCGTATTTTTGGGCTGCTTTGCAGGGGCAGGGTTGCGATGAATTGAAAAAAGTGCTCGTTGCAACTGTGGACGGCGACGGCAAAGTCTACTTCCAGCAAAAGGGGGATTCGTATAAAATTTTTCACTTAAACTGGAAAAATCGATTATGGTAAAGGAGAAAAAATGATCCGCACACTCATTAGCATTTTAGTCACCCTACTCATCATTATCGGCGCAACGGTTGCGGAGCTTTGGTACGTAAACAAAGTGTTCGACGAGTTCTCCGCACGCCTGCAAGTCTTAATGGACAAATCCTTTGCAAAGACGGCGACGGCGGACGACGGCGACGCCGTGCGAGAATTTTGGGAAAACAAGAAGAACACCCTCTACGTTTGGCTGCCGCATACCATTTTGCACGAAATCGATTTTCAATTAAGCGAGGCCATCGGAAATTTATACGTCAAGGACTACGACGGCGCGATTTCGAAAATCGAAGTAGTGTTGTGTTTGAGCGAGGACATTCCCCAATCCTACGCATTCGGCTTAGAAAACATCTTCTAAATACGCAAAAACGGAGCGTTCATCTCGTACATGGTCGCTCCGTTTTACTTTTTTTATTCCATTTTTATGCCAATCCGTAATCACGAATAATACGGACGTTCGCCTCGAAAATATTCCGCAAGAAATGCTTGACAGTCACGTTCGTCGCCATATCGGGCGTATCGCTCTCATTGCTTTTCAGCATCGCAACCATCGCGTCAAAGTTCTTATAAATGATTTGCGCGTCCTCGTCGATTGCGGTATATTCTTCCGCATCCGAACCGTTTTGTATTGAATACATTTCTTCAATCACGTCGTTCAACGTCGCAAGATAACGGGTGTTTCCCGTTTTCAGCATTTCCGCCGCCGCATGATTTAGATTTGCCAAAAGTTGAATGAAACGTTGGAGCTTTTCGTTTCCTACAAGCTCGACCGCCATTAGAGTTCCACCCCATTCAATTTCAAAAGCTCTCTTGCCGATTCTACGCTGTCTACGCCCGTCTTATTTTTAATGGGCGCAAATTCCTTTTCTCGTACGACTTCGTAGGGAAGTACGCTACCCATAAGCTTGATTAAGTCTACCGCAAGCGTTTCAAATTTTTTGCCGTTTTCCTTTTCGGGCTTTCTCGTCACGCCGTCTTCGCAAAGACATTCAATCTTCTTTTCAACGATGTGCACGGGAATTTTCTTATCCACGATTTCTTCAAGCTTTGCAAGGCTGAAAAGATAATTCATAATAACACCGTAGCTATACACGAGGTCGCCGTTTTCATCACGCTCGTTCGCCATTTCGTCCGTAAGCTCGTAATATTCAATGATGTCGGGCTGATCTCCGTCCTTGCACAAAACACCCACCTTTTCATAAGGGTTGGTTTTGAAAATCGCTTTTGCCCCGCAGTTTACCTTGCTTTCAATCGTCGCCCCTACGAATACGGGATCGGCAATCCGTTGAAGTACGTTGTCCACCGCATAGATATTTAACCATTCCACGCCGCGTTTATGCAAATCTTCGCAAAGCCCCGCTCTTTGTAAGGACGCAAACCAACCGCCGTTGCCGTTGGGCGAAAGCGCAGGCATATCCTTTCTTTCAAGAATAATTTTGCCGTCGTAGTCAACAGCAGGCGCCATATCTTGCTTGAAGAACTTCACCTCCGTTTCAGGATACCCGAAATAATGATGTTCCTTCCAAAAGCTCGTCGTTTGCGCATGGTTTTTGTCGCTCGTCATAATGTACAAAGGCACAATCGCGCCACACTTTTCATTGACTTCCTGCAAGTTGCGCATTTGTTGCTCGAAAATATAGAGGGGTTTCGTCAAACCGATATCGTATGCGCCCTTCGGGCCGTCCACGCCAAGACGAGTACCCATACCGCCCGCAAGCAAAACCGCCGCAACCTTACCCTCTTTAATCGCTTGCACGCCGATTTCTTCAAACTCCGTCTTTCTTGCCTCGATTGCCGAAAGTCGAAGCCCCGAAATGGGAGAAATCGCACGGTCTTTACCGCTCATATCCACGGGGTTTGCAAGGTCTTCCTCAAAGCTCCAATTGATATTTTCAATCGCGCCGAGAAGGTTTGCCTTTTCTTCCGCCGTCAATTCGTCGTAATATTTCAAAAGTTGCAATTGTCCTTTTTGCGCAAGAAGCGCTTTTGCCTGTTCAAAAGTCATAACAATACTCCTTATTTTTTACTGCGTATATTGTATCAAATTTTTGTGCGCTTTGCAATACTTTTTCAAAAAAATCCAACCGCAATTCTTTCTTATTTTTGTGAAATTCTTTCACAGGCATTTCTTTATGAAATTTTCCCACGCACATTTGTGCACTTGTACATATCTATATTTTAACAAAAAAAGGAGCTTACTGCAAGCCCCTTTTACTCAATCGAAACGCCTTTACCAAGGGTAAAAGCAAAAATCCAACCGTCACTCCCGTGCAACCGATTTGCGGAAACATAACGGGCAAGGACAATACAAAATACTTCTTTGTTTCTTCCCAACCGTACCCAAGCCAAAAGGGAGTAATCAGGTTATCAAGCATAGAAAATAAAGCGGTACACACGCAAGCAATTACAACAAGCCACCAAAGGTTTAACGAAGGGCGTTTCACAATCCTACCCAATAACCCAAAAAGCGAGGTCAAAAAATTAAAGTAAAGCAGATACAACGCCAAAACCGACGGCACAAACCCGAAAACGAGCTGCCGAAGCAAAGAAAACGCCGTCGCAGCGAGCGTCCCCCTACAAACACCGAAAGCAAAGGCATAGGAAACGAATAGAACGGTGACAACTTCCAGCCCTGGAATCATAGCAAATACAAGCTGTGCCGCAATTACGAGCGCGACAAAAACCGCCACGTAGGCAATTTCCTTGCTCGTGCGCAGCGCTCTTTGTTTGACGGTCTTTCGCTGTGTTTGTATTTGTCCATTTTGACTATTCAACGCGTACCTGCCCCCTGCGTTTGATTAAAATTCTTGATATACCCAAACGTACGCTTCACCCGATTTTACGATCAAGCTATCCGCACCGACGCTCGCGCTACCGAGCGTTTCGCCGTTATATTCGTATTCCCCCCACGCCGTATTCGAGTTTTCTTGATCCGACGTATAAAGCATCCAGCAGGGATTATAATCCAAATCGTTTTCCGTGCCGTTGATTTCCACAATCATACCGTCCTTTATTTTATAAGAAAACTCTCCGTCTTCTTCCTTTTCCGACATTACTTGCAAAAGCGTCTTCCCTGCCGCACTCTCGTCCGCCACGATCACGAGCGGCTCTACCCCGTCCGCACTCTTGCCGCACGCAAAGAACCAAACGGACGAAAGAGCAGCCGTCAAAACGAGCAACAAGCTTACCATCACTTTACGAAAAACTTTCATTTTTTTCGTCACTCCTTAAAAAATATTTCCCGAAAACAAGCTCTTGCTTTCGGGAAATGGTATGCGAAAATCTCCGCTTCTTTTTCAAGCGGTACGCAACGCCTTTCCGCCCGTCCGCAGAAAATTGTCCTCTAAAACGCGCGGCAGGTCTCCCGGCTTACAACGCCCTTGTATGCATTCAACGCATACCTGCCCCCTTTCTTTTTTCTATTTTTCTAAAAATTTTCACGCCACGGCGGCATACAGCGCGCCGCCGATACACAGCGCGCTCTCGTCAAAGCGTGCCTTGGGATGGTGCAAGGGATATTCATAGCCTTTTCGGCTATCCCCTGCCGCCAACGCCAGCATAACGGACGGCACTTCGCGGCTGATATAGGCAAAATCCTCCGAGCCGCCTTTTTCGCCGCTATTCTCCATATCCTTAGAAGAAAACACGCTTGCTTTGCCCAACAATTCCCCCGCCGCAGTCAGGGCAAGCGCGGATAGCTTTTTATCATTTAGCAAGGACGGACAGCCGCC
>JAZORL010000074.1:0-8469 GCA_045656625.1 Candidatus Scatosoma sp.
TGGATCTTCCTTTTTACAAATCACCGCGCCGCAATCCTTACAATACCAAACGGGTATGCGATGCCCCCACCAAAGTTGACGGGAAATGCACCAATCGCGCACGTTTTCCATCCAATTATAATAGGTTTTTGCAAAACGTTCGGGAATGAATTTCACTTTGTTTCTCATAACCGCATTGATCGCAGGTTTTGCAAGCGGTTCCATCTTCACAAACCATTGCTTGGAAACGATAGGCTCAACCGTCGAATGACAACGATAGCAATGCCCTACGTTATGAGTATGCGCTTCAATTTTGACAAGATTGCCGAGCGTCTCTAAATCCGCCACGATTTGTTTTCTCGCAACGTATCTATCCAAGCCTTCGTACTTGCCTGCAAGCGCATTCATCGTGCCGTCGTCGTTCATAACGCGAATAACCGGCAAATCGTGACGTTTGCCTACTTCAAAGTCGTTAGGGTCATGCGCAGGCGTGATTTTTACGCAACCCGTACCAAAAGCAGGATCAACGTATTCGTCCGCAACTACGGGAATTTCTCTATCTACCAACGGCAATTTCAACGTCTTACCAACAAGAGCTTTATATCTTTCGTCGTCGGGATGCACCGCAACTGCCGTATCCCCAAGCATTGTTTCAGGACGAGTCGTTGCAACAATAACGTCCGCACTACCGTCCGAAGCAGGATAACGAAGATGCCAGAAATGTCCGCCTTCTTCCGCATATTCTACTTCCGCATCCGAAAGCGCCGTCTTACAGCAAGGACACCAGTTGATAATTCTATCCCCTTGGTAAATAAGTCCCTTCTTATAAAGATTCACAAACACTTCGCGTACCGCGCGAGAACATTTTTCGTCCATCGTAAAGGCTTGTCTTGACCAGTCGCACGACGTACCCATTTTGCGTTGTTGCATCATGATACGATTGCCATACTGTTCCTTCCAATCCCACGCACGGACCAAGAAACCGTCACGGCCAATATCCGCCTTCGTGATCCCTTCCGCTTTCATCTTTTCTACGATTTTTACTTCCGTTGCAATCGAAGCGTGGTCGCAGCCGGGAAGCCAAAGCGCCGCATAGCCTTGCATACGCTTAAAACGAATAAGCGTATCTTGCATCGTTGCGTCCATTGCGTGCCCCATGTGCAATTGTCCCGTAATATTGGGAGGCGGCATCATAATCGTAAACGGCACCTTATTTTCGTCAATTTCCGCACGGAAATACCCCGACTGTTCCCAGTCGGCATAGATTCTGTCTTCAAAGTCTTTAGGATTGTACGTCTTTTGCATATCCATATATGAAAAACCCCACCTTGGTCTTCTTTATTCTTCTGAACTCACCCTGAAAAAGGGCGTAATTCGCTATCATAGCCTATTTATTATAAAACGAAAAATCATAATTGTCAATCATAAATGCCCATTCATATAATATATTATTCTAAAAAAAAATATATTCGGAGATTTTTCATCATGAACAAGACAATGAAAATGCTTTGCACGGCACTTGCCGCCTGCATTATTACCCCCTTCCTTCCCGCCTGCAAGAAAGATTCCGACGACGATGGTATGAAAAAAATCAAAATCAACGAAGTCACCCATTCCGTTTTTTACGCACCCTTATACCTCGCCGATTCACTTGGATATTTTGAAGAAGAAAACATTAAGATTTCTTTAACCAACGGCGGTGGCGCAGACAACGTAATGGCTTCCGTGCTTTCGGGCGACTCCCACATCGGTTTTTGCGGACCTGAAGCCGCTCTTTACGTGCTTATCGGTGGCTCGAACGACGTCCCCACCGTTTTTGGTCAACTGACAAAACGGGACGGCTCATTTTTAGTTTCAAGAAAACCCGAACCCAATTTCAAGTGGGAAGATTTGCGTGGAAAGGAAATTCTCGCAGGCAGAAAAGGCGGCGTACCCGCTATGACCTTTGAATACATTCTCACGCAACACGGGCTTCAAGACGGCAAGGATTTAGACTTGAACTACGACGTATCCTTCAACCTTATGACAAGCGCCTTTGAAGCGGGTACAGCGGATTATTGCACAATGTTCGACCCCGTTGCCTATGAATACGAGGCAGCAGGAAAAGGCTACGTCGTTGCATCCGTTGGCGAGGCATCGGGCGAAGTCCCCTACACCTGCTTTATGGCGAAAGAATCGTGGATTAATAAAAATGAAAAATGGGTTGAAGGATTCCTTCGTGCCGTCACGAAAGCGGTGAAATACGTCAACGAGACCCCCTCCGTGCAAGTTGCACCCTATCTTACTGATTATTTTGAAGGGATTTCCGAAACTGCCCTTGCTGCATCCGTAGACCGTTATAAAACCATCGACGCTTGGAGAACGGAGCTTTCCATGACGGAAGACAGCTTCAACCGCTTACAAGACATCATCGACAATGCAGGCGAGCTGGAACGCAGAGCTACTATCGACGAACTTGTCGATAACTCTTACGCTGAAAAAGTTTATAGAGAAATTTACAAGTAATACAAAATTAAGGAATTACGCAAATGAAAGAAGTTTTACGATTTGAAAACGTTTCGATGCACTACCATAGCAAGCAAGGAGAAACGGTCGCCTTAAAAGACGTGAATTTTTCCGTTTCGGACGGCGAATTCGTCGCAATCATCGGGCCTTCGGGCTGCGGTAAAACCACCCTTTTATCTTTGGCGGCAGGACTGCTCTCCCCTACGAAAGGCAAAGTCGTGACCGATAACGTATCCTTTGGCTACATGTTACAAAAAGACGAACTTTTCCCTTGGCGAACAATCGAAAAGAATATCTTTTTGCCATTAGAAATCAAGCGCAGCAATACCCCCGAGCATCGGGAACGTGCGATTGCACTCGCCGAAAAATACGGGTTGAAACAATTTTTAAAAAATTATCCATCCTCTCTTTCGGGCGGTATGCGACAACGCGCCGCGCTCATTCGCACCCTTTCCGTCGACCCCGACGTTTTGTTGCTCGACGAGCCCTTCTCTGCGCTGGACTACCAAACCCGTCTATCTGTTTGCGACGACGTCTATAAAATTATTCGAAGCGAGAAAAAGACGGCGCTTTTGATTACGCACGATATCAGCGAAGCCATTTCCTTGGCGGATAAGATTTTCGTGCTTTCCAAACGCCCTGCCTCCATCATCGCTTCCCACGAGATACACTTCCCCGAAACAGAGCCCTTGAAACGACGTGAAAATAAAGAGTTTTCTCGTTGGTTTGAAGTGCTTTGGAAGGAGTTAAACACATGAAAAATCCATCAATACATTCCAAAGAACATCTTGCGTATCTTCGCAGTGTCAAAAGAAAAAATTGGCTCGTAGGGATCACCAGATTTGCCATATTGTTTTTACTTTTGATGATTTGGGATCTTTCCGCAAAGCACGAATGGATCAACCCCTTCATTACGAGTTCTCCTTCGCGCATTGTCAAAACGATTACCGACCTTTATAAAAGCGGTTCCCTTTTCCATCACGTAAACACCACTCTAAAAGAAACCCTACTCGGCTTTTTCCTTGCCGTCGTTTTAGGCTACGCCGTGGCGCTGGCGCTATGGTGGAGCGAAGCGGCGAGACGAATTTCCGAGCCCTATCTCGTCGTCTTGAACGCCCTGCCCAAAATTGCACTTGGTCCTCTGATTATCATTTGGTTCGGTACAGGCCAAAAAGCCATCGTTTTTATGACCGTTCTCATCGGACTTATCGTTGCGATTTTGAATATGCTCAACGGGTTTATGGCAACCGACGAAAATAAAATCTTGTTGCTCAAATCTATGGGCGCAAACAAGCTGCAAATTTTAACAAAGCTTGTCGTGCCGTCCTCTTTACCCAATTTTATTTCCATGCTGAAAATCAACGTCGGTATGGCTTGGATCGGCTCGATTATGGGCGAATACATTGTTTCCAAAGCAGGGATTGGATACTTGATCGTTTATGGCGGTCAGGTTTTCAAGCTTGACTTGGTTATGAGCGCCGTCGTAATCCTTTGCATTCTCGCCGCCGCCATGTACGCCGTTGTCGCACTTTTGGAAAAACTTGTTATCAAGAATAAATAAAGAAAAAAAATCTCGCTCTGAAAAGAACGAGATTTTTTTCTTTTAGCCTTTTACCGAACCACTCGTCACCCCTTCCACGTAATAACGTTGCATACTCATAAACAAAGT
This sequence comes from Candidatus Scatosoma sp., assembly GCA_045656625.1. Taxonomy (GTDB): domain Bacteria; phylum Bacillota; class Clostridia; order Christensenellales; family Borkfalkiaceae; genus Scatosoma. Next base: position 4,154 of record JAZORL010000074.1, read on the forward strand.
GACGATGATTGCGCCGACAACAAACGCCCCTGCGCAAAATACCGTGAAGTTTTCATTAAAACTCCCCCTTTCGGCGTTTATCATTTTATATAATCCGAGCGACACGGTGTATTTCGCCCGATCGCTAATAATCGTATTGACAAAAATGAAATCGCACCACGGCGCAATAAAGGACGTAAGAACGGTATACACGATAATCGGCTTGGCAAGCGGTAAAATAATCTTCCAAAAGACCATCGGCTGACTTGCTCCATCCAAAATTGCCGCTTCTTCCATCGCCTTGGGTACGGTATCGAAAAAGCCCTTGCAAATATAGTAGGAAAGCCCTGCGCTACCTGAGTAAACTAAAATCAACGCCAAAAGCGAGTTTGTTAAGTTCATGGCTTTGAGAATGAAATATACGGCAATCATACTCATAAACCCAGGAAACATCCCAAGCACAAGCAAAACGTTCATCAACGGTTTGCGCATCTTAAAACGCAGGCGCGAAAAAGCGTAGCTTATCATTAAAATAAATAGCGTAGTCAATAAACAAGACGCACCCGCCACAAGCAACGTATTCCCAAGCCACGTCGAAAACATCGTATCTTGGAAAAGCCGTGTAAAATTTCCAAGTCCAAGTTTCAAATTTTGGGGAAAGAGTTCGTTGATAATCCCCGTGCTTGGCGTCGTACGGAACGCCGTATATACGAGATAAAAAATCGGCGCAATCCATAAAACACCCAACACGGCAAGCAAAACGTAGACGACTACGTCCGTCGTTCTTCTTCTAAACTTTGCAGACCCTCTTATCATTGAAACGCTCCTTCGTTTTTCGCTGCGGATGTCTTATTAAACGTGATTAGCGAGAGTACCGCGCTGATTACAAAAATCACGATACCAATTACCGAAGCAATGTTGTATTTCGGCGTTTGGTCGGTGGTCAAGCGATAGAGCCACGTGACGAGCAAATCGGTTGACTGCGCCATCGTGCCGCCGCCATAATACACGTTATCTACGGGACCGCCGCCCGTCAACAGCCATATTACGTTAAAATTATTGATATTATTGACAAACTGCGTAATTAGATACGGCGCCGTAATTTGCATCATATACGGAAGTGTGATATGAAAGAAAATCCTCGTTGGGTTCGCACCGTCGATACGCGCCGCTTCGTAATAATCGCTTGGAATATTCATCAAAATCCCCGACGTCATCAGCATTGTGTAGGGCACGCCTATCCATATATTCACAAGAATAATCATCACTCTTGGCAAAAGTGAAAAATGCCGTTGGTCGGTCAGCCATAGAATCTTTGTACCTAAAATCTTATTGAGTATACCGTCACCATCCAATATCTTTTGCATAAGAAGCAGCGTGACGAATTGCGGTATTGCAATCGCCAAAACGAATAAAGTCCGCCAAAGCGCCTTAATCCTAATCCCCTTTCTTTGAATCAGCATTGCGATGGCAAGCCCCAAAAAGTAGTTGGTAAACGTCGCAAAAAACGCCCAAACAAACGTCCAAAGCAAGACCCTCAAAAAGACGATTGCAAAGCTCGTTGTCCCCCCTGCAATCGAGAACATATTCTTAAAGTTTGTAAACCCTACCCAATCGAACAGCTTTCCCGGTGGCGTATGCGCATAATCGTAATTTGTGAACGCAATCAAAATCATAAAGATTAACGGCAACACCGTAAACACGAGCAATCCAGCAAGCGGTAAAATCAAAAGGGGCAAATAAAACCGATCGTTTAAGAGTGCATATAAGTCCATTCGAAAACCAAGCACTTCCCTACCCTCGCGCAATCTTTTGTCGTTTTCATAACTCCCTTTCACGTTCATTGCCCAAATCGCTAAAAAGAACGCAAGGACAAGGATACTCATTACTCCATAGAGCAAAATCAGGAAACTATTATCCCCTTTAATCTTTTCGAAAATTTGCAACTTTTCATTCCAACGCTCACCCGAAAGCTTCGAGCCTAAGTCCCCTGAAAAAAGATGCATTATATATCTTCCGCCAAAGAAAATCATATACAAGAGAAAAGCCATTTGCGCGAGTAAATATACTATACCTTTCACAATTTGTCCGCGCGCAATTTGTCCAAATCCCATCACGAGAAAGGAAAGACGGGTCATATTCGACCCGTCTTTAAGGGCAAAAAGCAATTCCTTGAATACGTTCGGCTTTTTTCTTTTCGTCATTTCAGCTTTTTCCACTTCTCACTCCCATCCAAGCCTACCGCAAGGATTTATTTTGCATTCTTTTCAATCGCATCCACACATGCTTTAAGCTGCGCTCTTACGTTAAACGAGCCGCTTTGTTTGCCCGTAATCATTGCCGAGCCCAAGCCTTCCATAGGCAACCACAAAGTCGAGGGTACACCCTTTTGCGTTTTGCTGTATTGCAGCTGTTGGGTAATCGCCTTGGCACAAATATCCGCCTGCACCCGTTCATCTTCCCGCGCTTCTATATTCGTCGGAACCACGCCACGCTCTTCAAACTGCTTCACTTGGTTTTCCCTATTCGTGAAAAACTCCACAAAATCCAACGCATCCGTCTTATGCTTGGAATAATTGTTCACACCCATAATTTTATAGCCTGCAAATGCGGTCATTTGTACTTGCTCTTCATTTGCCGTACCCTTATTTAACGTGTACGTTGGAAGCTTTGCCGCAGCGAAATTTTCACCCAAATATTTTTCAATTGCCGTTCGATTCCAAATCCCTGACACCGCCGCCACGATCGAACCGTCGTTAAAGCCTGCCGTAATCTTGGAATCGTTTGCATCAGCTTTGAAACGGCTATCCTTTACGTAGCTCCACATCGCTTCCGTGACAGCCACGCCCGTTTCGTTATCAAAATCGCAAGTGATTTTCGTTTCCGCCAAATTCCCGTCGTATTCTACGTCGTAGCCTAAACCCTTACCGAAATAGAAAGACGTCGTATACCAACCATCCCCCATAGGCATTGCAAACTGCTTATTCGAGCTACACTTGCTCAAAATTCCATCCAGCGTTTGCACGTCCGTTTCGGTAAACACCGATTTATTGTAATATAAGAAAAACGTGTTGTCGGTGTAAGGCATACCGTACGCATAGCTTTCCCCATTCACCGTTTCATACGCCGCTTCCATCGATTCCTTTGAGTTTGCCGCAGTGATCCGCTCTAAACGCTCCCCTGCGATTCTCGTCAATGCGTCGCCGTTAATGAGCTTGGAAAGCTGATCGTTGGAATATGCGAAGATATCGGCGGCATTCTCCACGTCGTTCAATACGCGCGTCGCCATATCGTTCGTACCCTGAATATCGATCACAAAACGATATTCTTTATCGGGATTTTTCGCCTTGAAGTCCTGCACAATGGATTGCACAAACGCCTTATCGCCTTCCGACGCCCAAATCGTAATCTTCATTCCACCTGCGTTCTTTTTCCCACAGCCGCATAAACCGACACTCATCGTAAGCGCAAAAAGCCCGCATAAAAGTTTGTTACTTGTTTTCATACCGTTCCCCCTTTTTCTTTTAGTTTTTCATATCCCGCACTTTTTTATACCTTGCAAACGACACTTTATTCTTCTTATACAAAAAAACGGTTTCCCCGATACCGAGAAAACCGTTTCATTCTATTCTATGGATTATCGATTGTATTTTTCCGTCAATTCTTTTAGCCAAGCCGCCTTTCTACGGCCGAAATCCTTATCAAGGAATCGGAATGTCCAATTTTGCGACGATACGGTCGCGGGGGCGTTCATACGAGATTCTTCGCCCATACACAGCACGTCTTGCATAGGAATCAACACCAAGTCTGCCTTGCAAGAAAAGAGCAATTCAATCACGCTCCTACACTCGTCCTCTATTGTTTCCGTACAATAGGGCACGTCGAATTTCAAGCACTCCTCTTCAAAACTCTTTTCAAAGGTTTTGCGCTCCGTAGCGTCCAAGCCCTCGATGAAAGCACGCAAAGGCTCGTTATCGTGCGTACCCGTATATGCCACGCAATTTGCGTCCGTAATGTTTGACGGAACGTATTCGTTTTCGGGGTTTCCGTCAAACGCAAACTCAAAAATCTTCATACCGGGATACCCGGTCTTTTTCAATAACGTACGCACACCGTCGTCGATAATACCCAAGTCTTCCGCGACGATATTCGCACCCTTAAAATCCTTGAAAAGCTCCTCTTTTGGACCATCCAGCCATTCCCCTTCTTTTGCGCTTTCCGCATTTGCAGGGATCGCAAAAAAACGATCAAACGCACGGAAATGGTCGATACGAATTACGTCAAACTGCGTTTCAAACGCATGATTAATTCGTGCTTTCCACCAAGCATAGTCAGTC
>JAZORL010000075.1:0-5624 GCA_045656625.1 Candidatus Scatosoma sp.
AATGCTTTTACAAAAGTAAAAATAGGGCGAATTCATCAATCTTGCTGAGCTATAAAGGCTTAGGGAAATAGTTGAAAAATATTAAAAGATTTTTACATGTAGAAGCAAAAGGAGACAACGGGAAAATATACGATGAAACAATTGATACAACGAAAACTACGTTAATAATTCGATTACTGCATAATTAATTGATATTATTATGGATAGATAATTTAAAAATAGTATTAAATGAATTTGTAATGATAGTTTTCATTATCTTCAAAGAAATATAAATCATCGGTGTGAATTTCCGTTTTCTTAAACTCGGTAGGAGTGCATCCGACAACGTTTTTGAAATTATCAATAAAGGATTGAATTGAGTTGTACCCGATGTCCTTTGCTATCTTTTTAATGGGGAAATTCGTGTTCGCTATCAAATTTTTGGCTTTTGCAATACGGGTTTGGTTGATAAAGGTGCAAATCGAAACGTTTAAATTATTTCGAAACATTTTTTGCAAATATGGTTCGGAAATTCCCAAATAATCTGCGATTTTTTTCACGCTCAAATTTTGATTGTAATTGGCTTGTATATAGGAAATGGCTTTTTTTATGTATATGTTTTGTCCTGAAATAAAGTTGGACTCTTTAGTGCATTTCAATATTTCAATAAAAAGTCTTTTTAATTCCAATTCGTAAATTTCATCCATGAAAATATCGTTTGCATTTGCCGAGGTGAATTTTTTGAATTGGTTAAGCAGATATGCGACGTTTTGATTGTCGTGAAAGATTAAGATATCGCGGAAATCGTTTAATAGTTTTTGCGCCAATGGTAAGTTGGTGATATATTTCGATTTTTGTATATATTCGAGAATATCACCCCCGTCCGTAATAAACTCTAAGCCCAAAGAAACCAAAGAAGAAGGGATATTGACACTATGATAACAGCCCGGCTTTATGATGAAAAATTGGTGCGGGAAAATATATGTTTTTTCTACTTTTTTTGTTTCTTCCGAATAAAATTCCAAAACAATCTCGCCACTGATAATATAAGATAATTCTAAGCTGGAGTGCTGATGCATTCTCATAAAACGCTTTTCTTCGTTAAGTTTGTAATTGGTGGATTGGAAAAGCATCAGGCGAATAGGATTTTTCATTAAAAGCACCTCCTGTTTCTTATCTTATCATAATGAACAAGCAATGTCAACTCTAAATAAGTATTCAATGATTGAAATTTGTTAAATTTTCCAATCCTTTTTTCTTCTTTTTATCTTGATTGCAAAAAATTTCAGTGTTATAATTAAAATCGAAAAAATGGAGTATTAGCTATGAAAAAGTACAATGTTGAGGAATTCGGCGCGGTTGCCGACGGGAAAACTTTATGCACGAAAGCGGTGCAAAATGCTGTGGATTATTGCTATATGCACGGCGGCGGAATTGTACTGTTTGATGGGGGAAGGTATGTGTTAAGCACCGTTTTCCTGAAAGATAACGTACATATAGAAATTTCTGAAGGAACGGAAATACTGGGCAGTTTGAATTTCTATGATTTTGCGCCGCAGGAAAAGATTGATTATCCTATATATCAAGACGCATCACATACCTATTTTGACCTTTCTATGTTTGTCGGGCGAAATTGTGAAAATATTTCTATTGTGGGCAAGGGTAAGATTGATATGCGCTCGGTATGGGACGAGGACGGCGTGCGCGGTGCGGAAATCAGACACCGTGGTCCAAAGTGTATTGCGCTTAAAGAATGTAAAAACGTGGAGATTAGCGGTTTAGAAATCGTTAACGTTACCGATCTGGCGGTGTATTTTGCAGGCTGTGAGAACGTAGACGTACACGGACTGAAGCTGTATGTATATATCGACGGTATTTCTCCCGACAATTCTAAGAACGTACGGATTTACGATTGCGACGTGGAAGCGGGTGACGACTCTATTGTGTTTAAGTCTTCCTATACCTTAAACCGCTTGGATATTTGCAAGGATATTAAGGTTTGGGCTTGTCGATTAAAAAGCCGTTGTACAGCGATTAAATTCGGCACGGAAACGAACGGTGGATTTGAAAACATTCAAATTGAGAATATTGATATTCGCGAAACTCGTATTATGGGGATTGGTATTGAGAGCGTAGATGGAGCGATTATCGACGGCGTGTATATTAAAAATGTGACGATGAAAAACGTCAACGCCCCGCTTTTTATCCATATAGGCAAGCGTATGCGAGGTCCGAAAGGGCGCGATATTGGTAAAATCAGAAACGTCACGTTGGAAAATATCACGGCAACAGGCCCTTATGAGCCTTATGAGATTGTCGCTTGGAATTATGATAGTTTTAAGGCGAACGATTATTATCAGGATCCGAAAATTTTTGGTAGAGCATCGGGGTTTGATGGCACAAAAGCGGTTGACGATTGGCAAATGACGAGTAATATGTGCGGATTGAAGGGGTATCCTTTAGAGAATATTACACTTAGAAACGTTCACTTAAAGCTCGACGGCGGGGTTAAGGAATATAACCGCAACGTACCCGAAACTGCACAAGATTATCCCGAAGTGTATGTTTATGGCCGTATTTTACCCGCAAAGGGTATCTATTTTCGGCATATTGAGGGCTTAACGCTTGAAAACGTAACGGTTGAAACTTATCGGGAAGATAAAAGAGAAGATTTTGTTTTTGAGCAGGTAACCAAAGCAGTTGTAAAAAAGTGAAATCCACGTTGAATTAGTCAACGCCAAAATATAAAATACTTATATCTTTAGGAGGATATTATGATGAAAAAAACCAAAAGGGCGGTAGCATTACTGTTGAGTGCGTTGTTGACGCTTGGCGCAGTCGGAAGCTTGGTTGCATGCGGTGCTGGCGAAGAACAGGTAGATGAAAAAACGATCGTTGTTAAAACCAGAAGGGCGGGGTTCGGTACGGACTGGTTGTATGAATTGAAAGGTAAGTTTGAGGCAGCTTATGCTCAAGAAGGTTATAAGGTCGTGATTAGAACACCTGATAATGCCATTAAAGGCGATACGCTCGTTAAGGAATTGGCACTTGGCTACGATTCGACAAAGGTTGATTTATATATCAGCACCGATGCCGGCCCTGACACCGTAGGCGCTTTGGGCAATTATGGCGTTTTGGTGGAAAACATAGAAGAAAGCGTTTACAATCAGCCCGCGATTTCTTACAGCGGAACAGAAGAAGCAAAGACCGTTCGCGAAAAGATAAACGGGGAAACGATTTCGTATATGACGGATGGCAAGGGCGAGTTGTACGGTTACAGTTGGGCGCAAACTTCAGCAGGCCTGGTTGTGAATACCAGAAAATTGGCTGCCTACGGTTTAGATTTGCCGAGAACGACCAACGAAATGTTCGATTGCTTTGATAAGATTTATTGCGGATATAATGGCGTTGAAAACTCGATAGAATCAGGCACGTATCCCATTACGTACGTTTCCGGCGGAAGCGGTTATGGGGTAGTTTTCCTGTATGCCTTGATGGCGCAATACGACATTGAGGAATACAATAAGTTTTGGACGTTTATGACGACGGATGAGACGGGTGCGTCCGTGAAATTGTCTGACCAGGCTTGTCAAGAATTGTATGACGATCCCATGCTTCTCGAAATGATGAAGGTAGCTTATAGAACCTTTGACTTAAATATTTCCGCCCCTGGTAGCGCGGCACAGGGGGTTGACCAAGCGCAGGCAAAGGTTATGGGTGACGTAGACGGCGCGGTGTTTATGTTCAACGGCGACTGGATGCTCAACGAAGTGAAATTGAATTACGAAGAAGATTTGGGGGATATTGATTTCATTAACTTCCCCGTTATCTCCGCGGTCGGTACGAAGGTGTTCGGGAAAGACACGGTGTATAACTTCGACGATGCGAAATGCGAAGAACTTTTGTCCTATATCGTAGGACTTGTAGATGAAAACAAGAGCATTGACGAGATTATTGCGGCTGTAAAAGCGGAAAAGAACGTAGATATTGCGGAAGCGGATGCTAAAGAAGTGGCGAGAGCGAGAGGGGTTACCTATGCAAGAGGCCCCGAACACGTAGCGTATATCACGAAAGGTTCACCCAAGAAAGACATTGCCAGCTTGTTCCTTAGAATGATGAGTAGCGACGATTTCGGCGAAACGTTCAGCCGAGTTGCAAACGGCACCAGCCCTTATTGTGCAAAAGTGAATACAACTTCGCCCTATAAGTTTGTGCGTAATGCGTCCAAGATTCCCGCGAATCAGTATTTTTCGTTGGTTTCTCGATTTGGTAGTTTGAAAGGGTATAGAGGGCAAATCGGTACTGGCGGTAACCTTCTTGGATTGTTTACTACGGAAGACCATATTCCCGATTATATTACCGCAGAAAGCACTGCGAGCATGTATACGGAATTGGGAACGAGAAATGGTTCGACGGCGAGCGTATATACTGTAGCGGCGGAAAAATTTTTAACGGAAGAAAAAGCGAACGTAATTAAAAACTGGCAAGAATATTTATCGTCCGCAGGATTATAACGTATTATGAAAATATTTGATGGGGTTAAGAAAAACTATTCAAAATTGGAAAGACGGGACTTTTTGTTCGCGTACTTAATCGTGCTTTTTCCCGTAGCACAGTTTTTCATTTTTTGGTTTTATGTGAACGTTTCGTCTATCGGGCTTGCATTCCAAGACGGTATAGGCGAATTTACGTGGGCGAACTTCAAAATGGTATACAACGGCTTTACGGACCAGGATATGTTAGGGATTAACCTGGGTGAGTCGCTGTTGAGATCGTTTATCTTATGGATTGTGGGCGAAGGGATTATCTTCCCTATTACGCTCATCACAACCTACGTTCTGACGAAAAAAATTGCAGGGCATTACGTGTTCAGAGTTATCTATTATATTCCTGGCTTGATGGGTTCGATTATTTGGACGTTGCTCATCAAAGAAATGGTAGCCTATTCTGGACCTATTACCAAAACGCTACTGTCCTTGGGGGCGGACCTGCCTTTGGGGGCGCGAAAGAACGGACTTTTGCGCCATGAGGATACGGCATTTATTACGCTGTTGACAGTGCGCTCGATTATGGGTATCGTGGGGAATAACGCAGTCTTGACGGGCGCGTATACCCGTGTACCAGACGAGCTTTTTGAATCGGCTGAATTGGACGGCGCAGGTTTCTTTACGCAGATGTTCCAAATTGCGATCCCTTGCATTTGGGCGACGATTTGTACGCTGTTGACGTTTGCGCTGTGCAGCATCTTTACCTGCGACTATAACGTATGGCTGTTTACCGACGGAACGGGACGATACGGAACATCGACAATCGGATTCCAGCTTTTCAATTTAACGTATCGACTTTCTACGGGTAACGGTTCGACGGGCTACGGTTATCCCGCCGCGCTCGGCGTAGTGTTGACGACGATTACTTTGCCTGTTGTTTTGATAGGGAAGCATTTCTTGGAAAAGATGTCGGAAAACGTGGAGGTTTGATATGACGCAGTTAAAATTCAAAAGTTCTCCCATTAGCGTAAAGATTATCTACGTATGCTTTTTTGTATTCTTCACGTTTTTTGCCGTGCTGTATTTGTATCCGTTTCTTTGGGCGATACTGAACTCTTTCAAGACGATGAAGGAATATTCAACGGATAGCTTGTCTTT
>JAZORL010000076.1:0-8478 GCA_045656625.1 Candidatus Scatosoma sp.
AGAGGTATGGGTAAGTGCTGCGTTTCCGGTTGTGGCGAAATCAACATGGACGAGGAGAACAAGAAGTTCACTCTCGCAGGCAAGACATACGTTGAGGGCGATTACATCTCCATCGACGGTTCTACAGGTAACATCTACGACGGCATCGTTCCCACAGTCGATGCTGAGATCTCCGGAAACTTCGGCACAATCATGGGTTGGGCTGACGAGTTCCGTACACTTAAGGTAAGAACAAACGCTGATACACCTGCTGACGCAAAGAAGGCTCGTGAGCTCGGCGCTGAGGGTATCGGTCTTTGCCGTACAGAGCACATGTTCTTTGAGGCAGACAGAATCGCTGCATTCAGAGAGATGATCTGCGCTGACACTGCTGAGGAGAGAGAGGCAGCTCTTGCTAAGATCCTTCCCTACCAGCAGTCCGACTTCGAGGCTCTCTACGAGGCTCTCGAGGGTACGCCCGTTTGTATCAGATTCCTTGATCCCCCCCTTCATGAGTTCGTTCCCACAACCGAGGAAGACATCGCTCTTCTTGCTAAGACACAGGGCAAGAGCGTTGACGACATCAAGGCAATCATCGCATCTCTCCACGAATTCAACCCCATGATGGGTCACCGTGGTTGCCGTCTTACCATTACCTATCCCGAAATTGCAGTAATGCAAACGAAGGCGGTTATTAAAGCGGCTATCAGCGTATTGAAGAAGCATCCTGATTGGAACCTTGTTCCTGAAATCATGATCCCTCTTACGGGCGAAACGAAGGAATTCAAGTTCGTTAAGGACATCGTTGTGAAGACGGCGGAAGAAGTTATCGCAGCAAGCGGTATCAAGCTCAACTATGAAGTTGGTACGATGATCGAAATCCCCAGAGCATGCTTGACGGCGGAAGACATCGCAAAAGAAGCTGAATTCTTCTGCTTCGGTACGAACGACCTTACGCAAATGGCATTCGGTTTCTCTCGTGACGACGCTGGTAAGTTCTTGCCTGCATACTATGCAAACAAGATTTACGAATCCGATCCTTTCGCAAGATTGGATACGACGGGCGTTGGTAAGCTCATGAAGATGGCTGTTGACGGCGGTAAAGCAGTTCGTCCCAACATGCACCTTGGTATCTGCGGCGAACACGGCGGCGATCCTTCGTCCATCGAATTCTGCCACGCAATCGGTCTTTCCTACGTTTCCTGCTCGCCTTACCGCGTTCCCATCGCAAGATTGGCAGCTGCGCAAGCGAACATCAAAAACCCTCGCAACTAATTTGCAAGGTGTCATCAAACAAGGCGAAATCACCTGCTTGATACAAAATTAGATATTCTCTAATACTAAAAAATAAAGTGTACTATTTCTTCACGGAGATGGTACACTTATTTTTTTATTGTTGAGGCTTGTTTTATGCGGAAAAACACTTGACAAAAAGATTAGAAAGATATAAAATAATGTCAATAATATTTACAAAAAATGCAAAAGGTTTAAGCGACTTAAATTCTGGTATGTAAAATGATAATATTTGTTATTTGTTATGAAAGTGACGGATTTCAAATGTGGTTGATTTAAATGTTAGAATTTTATTGGTTAAGCCTGATTTCAAGGGGGTAGTCTATACATACCTTGTTTTCAGGTATTTTTATGTCCTTTTGCAAATACTTGCAGGAGGATTTTTTTATGAAAAAGCGACGATGACAACATTTATTTCTATCAAACCAAGAAAGTAGCAGAAATAAAAAGGAGAAATAACTATGTTCAATGAAGAAACAATAAAGATTATAGAAAGAAAAATAGGTCATGAGTTTAAAAACAAAGTATTATTAGAACAAGCGTTTACTCGTCGTTCCTTTACTGAGGAGCATGGTGGAGAGAATAATGAGGTATTAGAATTTTTAGGAGATAAAGTTTTAAGTCTTGTTGTAGTGAAAGTATTAAGTGATGAATATTCTTATCTTACTGATGACGAAGAGTATGCGATCGAGTTTGATGAAGAGAATTTGACGGATATTCTAACGGAACTCGTTTGTAGGGGAAATTTAGCATCTTGTATGGATGATATGGAATTAAACAAATATCTTATTATGGGCAAAGGGGATATTAAAAATAATGTGCAAAATGATGATAGTGTAAAAGAGGATTTGTTTGAGTCTATCATTGGTGCTGTTGCTATAGATTTAGATTGGGAACACGTGAATCAAAATGGCGTAGGTAAATGGGATATTGAAAGATTAAAAAAAGTTGTCTCTAAAATGCTTAATCTTAAGGAAGTGCTGCCTCAAATTATTGAAGATTTGCAAGAAGATTATTCTTTTGAGGATGAAGTGGGTGGGCCAGATGAAAGTCGTGCTATTAATCAATTAAACGAGCTTTATCAAAAAGAACTTATCAGCGAACCAATTTATGAGTATGAGCAAGATTATGATGAGAAAGACGGTACGCCAATTTGGAGGTGTTATTGCCGAATAAAAGGTTATAATAAAACATCTTACTGGACAAATTCTAAAAAGGAAGCAAAGAGAGATGCGGCTTATAGAATGTTGCGTTATTTAATGGGGTATGAATACGAGGAGTAATCTTATTATGTTTACAAAAGTTGAAAAATCATTAAAGGAAAAGAATTATAAATTAGAATTTAACAGTGTAAAGGATAAACCTAAAATACCGCCTTATAGTTATGGATACGCTAAGAGTGCTTATCAAAAATTAAAAAAATATGAAAGCACTAAAGCTTTACCTAAAATTAAACGAGATAAATGTTTAATCATAAGACTTGATGGCAAAGGTTTGACATCAAGATTTAAAAATGATAATGCATTATTTTTGCCAGATTTTTATTTGGCGATGAGACGAGTTTTGGAAAATATAAAGAAATATTGCCCTTTTGTAAAGTTTGCCTATTCATTTAAGGATGAAATATCTTTTCTTGTAAATAAAGATTTTATCCAACACAATAAAGGTTATGAAAATCGAGTGGAAAAGATTTTACCTATTATATCAGGTTATGTTTCGGCAATGTTTTCTCAATATATTTCAAAACAGTTAAAAAAGATTCCGACGGAAGCGTTTGCCTTTGATGCAAGAATAATTATTTTACCTAAAGATAAGTTGAAAGATTATTTTCATTCTCGTCAAGCCTTTGCGATGGCTGCATTTATGGATAGACTTTGTTCTTTTTATCAGCTTACCCCTAAACAAAGGTCCGTTGCTTGTGTTAAAACACTTTTAAGAGAAAAAGGTATGACGGATTGGAATGACTACCCACAATATGTTTGCAGTGGATATGTTGGTTTTGAAAAAGAAAAATGGGGAGTAGAAACTGCAAGTGACTTTTATCAAAAATGGGAAAAATACAATGTAGTGGATTTAACTGAAATATAGCGTTTTGTAAATTACAATAGATTTGTGAAAAACAAATAAAAAAAGTAAAAAATTACGAAAAAAGAGAACGGCTTGTCCTAACGGGCAAGCCGTTTTTGCATTACAAGAAAGGGGAAGAATCTCGTTTTGCATTGACAAAGTATTTTTTCGGTGCTATAATATATATAATTATATAATAATGAAAGGGAAAACGCCTTATGTATAATCAGCAAACGTATGCGCTTGGCAGCAAACGATCGACCATTCGCGAAATCTTCGAATATGCAAAAAAACGCAGCGCGGAAATCGGTGCGGAAAACGTCTTTGATTTTTCCATCGGGAATCCGTCCGTGCCTGCCCCTGACGAGGTCAACGCCGCAATCGAACGGATTGTAAAAGAAATGCCGTCCGTCGAGCTGCACGGCTATACGTCTGCGCAAGGGGATAAGCAGGTACGAGATGAAATCGCGAGAAAGTATTCCGAACGCTTTGACGTAAAACTTTCGGGGGACGATTTGTATATGACCTGCGGTGCGGCGGCGTCGCTCACCATCACCCTTCACGCACTTGCTTGCGAAGGGGATGAGTTTATCGTGTTTGCGCCCTTCTTCCCTGAGTATAGAGTGTTTGTGACGGGTACAGGCTCGAAATTTACCGTGTTGCCGTCCGATGAAAGCACGATGCTGCCCGATTTTGAAGCGCTTGAAAAGGCGCTTAATCCCCACGTAAAGGGGATTATTATCAATTCCCCGAATAATCCGTCGGGGGTGGTATACGACGGCGTGACGATTGCACGGCTTGCGGAAATTTTGCAGCAAAAATCGGAAGAATACGGCGCGCCTATCTATTTAATTTCCGACGAACCGTATAGAGAACTCGTCTATGATAAGGACACGGTAGTGCCGTCCGTGATGAAATATTATGCAAACTCCATCGTTTGCTATTCCTATTCCAAATCCTTGTCTATGCCTGGGGAGCGTATCGGCTATATTGCGGTCAATCCCGAAGCGACGGATGCAAAATCGGTGTATTTTTCCGTATGCGGAGCAGGGCGTATGCTCGGTTTCGTGTGCGCGCCCGCGCTTTTCCAAAGGGTGGCGGCGGAATGCGACGGTTTGACGGCGGATTTGTCCGTGTACAAGCGCAACCGCGATTTATTGTATAATTCCTTGACCGACTACGGTTTCACCTGCATTTATCCCGACGGTGCATTTTATTTGTTCGTCAAGGCGGCGGAAGCGGATGCGGCGGCGTTTTGTGAGCGTGCGAAAAAGTATGAATTGTTGCTCGTAAACGGTGCGGATTTTGGCTATCCCGGTTGGGTGCGTATTGCTTACTGCGTGCAAACGGAGCGTATTGAGCGCGCGTTGCCCCTTTTCAAGGCGCTTGCGGAAGAATACGGCTTGATATAAGCTGAAAGGATTGCAGTATTTTTGCAAAGTGTTTGGTAAACACCAATATTTTCGTTCGACAGTCTACGACAAACAAAGACCTTTTTCGACAAAAACAGACAGAGAAAAAACTCGAAATTCCCTTGAAAAGGGCGTATTTTTGTGGTATAATATAACCATAAAAAATATGCAACAAGGAGAAAGATTATGAAAGCAACGAATGAAAAGCAAAGCCCCATTTCCCAAGAATTGATTGCAAAAATCAAAGAGTATTTGAAGGAAGAGATTGTCGGTTTTATCACGGAGGAGGGGGAGAATTTCTTTATTTTCAACCTACCTGGCGGCAAAAAAATCCGTGTAAACGCTGAAGAAATCTAACAAAACGAAAGGCTGGAAAAATTATTTTGCAAAAACGCAAAAAAAATCGAAAAAGCTTTCAAAAAAGATTGACAACCCCTTGAAAGTGTGTTAAACTAATTTTACGCACCCGACAAGGGGTGTAATTTTTTGTATGGAGTTTTTATTATGGCAGTTAAAACCGCTAGAGCGAAAATTACGTTTGAATGCACGGAATGCAAGCATAGAAACTACGACAGTATTAAGAATAAAAAGAACGATCCCGATAGATTGGTTCTTTCCAAATACTGCCCTTTCTGCAAGAAGCACACCGAACACAAAGAATCGAAATAATCCATGAAGCGCGGCGTATCGTATAATGCCGCGCGTATTGAGGTAACAAATGGCAAACGCAACTAAAACGAAGAATAAAAAACCGAATTGGTTCAAACGCGTGGGCGCGAAGTTCAAGGAAACTTTCTCGGAATTGAAGAAGGTCACTTGGCCTAAATTCACCACCGTTCTTAAAACAACGGGCGTTGTTCTCGTCATCGTCACGGCGTTCCTTGGCATTGTCACGGGCGTTGACGCTTTGCTTGGCTGGTTGCTTGGCGTTATTTCGTAATCGGAGGATTAGCATATGCCGATGAACGAACAACCCAAGTGGTACATTCTTCACACCTATTCCGGGTATGAAGCGATGGTAAAAGACAGCTTGGAAAAATTGATTGAAAACAACAATTTGGGCGATTACATCGTTGACTTGAAAATCCCTATGGAGCAGACCGTCGAAGAAAAGAACGGCAAGCTGAAAGTAGTCGAAAGAAAACTTATGCCTTGCTACGTTTTCATCAAGATGATCTACACCAACCAAATTTGGTATTACGTTACGAGCACGCGCGGCGTGACTGGTTTCTGCGGTCCTCAAGGTAGACCTATTCCTATGAAACCCGAAGAAATCCGTAAAATGCGCCTTGAAGAGCCCGTAATGTCGGCAGATGCATTCGCTGTTGGTGACACGGTATCGATTGTAGATGGTCCTTTGAAGGGCTTCTTCGGTACGGTCAAGGCAGTCAATGCGGCGGCGCAAAAGGCGACCGTTTCCACGACGATGTTCGGCAGAACGACGGACGTAGAAGTGGAATACGTGCAAATCGAAAAGATGGACGGTCCTTTGCCCGAAACGACGGAAGAAGCGTAAGCAATTCCGCGGTCCGCGCACGATACGCGCGCTAACATTGTCAAAATGTGGGAGAGACGTCAAATTTTTTAAGGCGTCTTGATAAAACCACAAAGGAGAAAATTTTTTATGGCTAAGAAAATTACAGCAGTCGTAAAATTGCAGCTTCCCGCTGGTAAAGCGACCCCGGCTCCTCCCGTAGGTTCTACGCTTGGTCCGTTCGGTATCAACCTTCCTGGCTTCACCAAGGAATTCAATGCAAAAACGGCAGACAAACCCGGTCTCATCATCCCCGTTGTTGTAACGATTTACCAAGATCGTTCCTTCACGTTCATTTTGAAGACCCCTCCCGCACCCGTTCTTATCAAGAAAGCTCTTGGTTTGGAAACGGCAAGCGCAAAACCCAACTCCGTAAAGGTTGGTAAGCTCACGAAAGCTCAAGTAGAAGAAATCGCTAAGACGAAGATGCCTGACTTGAACTGCACGAGCCTTGAAAGCGCTATGAGCATGGTAGCTGGTACCGCTCGTTCGATGGGCGTTACGGTTGAAGAGTAAGGAGGTCGGACTGTATGAAACACGGTAAGAAATATCAAGATAGCGTAAAAGCATTCGACCTTGCTAAGCAATACGAAGCAAACGAAGCAATCTCCGTTTTGCTTGAAACGGCTAAAGCAAAATTCGACGAAACGATCGAACTTCACGTACGTCTCGGCGTTGACCCTCGTCAAGCTGACCAACAAGTACGTGGCGTACTCGTTCTTCCCCACGGTACGGGTAAGACGAAGAGAGTATTGGTTATCGCAAAGGGTGCTAAAGCTGACGCAGCTGCAGCAGCAGGCGCTGATTACGTAGGTGCTGAAGAACTCATCGCGAAGATCCAAAACGAAAGCTGGTTCGATTTCGACGTAATGATCACCACGCCCGACATGATGGGTATGGTAGGTCGTATCGGTCGTGTACTCGGTCCCAAAGGCTTGATGCCTAACCCTAAGTCCGGTACGGTTACGATGGACGTTGAAAAAGCGATCGCAGAAGTTAAAGCAGGTAAAGTTGAATACAGACTTGACAAGACTGCTATTATCCACTGCCCGATCGGTAAGAAGAGCTTCGGCAAAGAAAAGCTTGCAGAAAACTACACGGCGCTTATGGACGCGATTGTAAAAGCGAAACCCGCAGCAGCAAAAGGTACGTATCTTAAGAGCGTAACGCTTGCTTCGACGATGGGCCCTGGCGTAAAAGTATTGCCCAAACTCTAATTTTTAGAAAGGAAAAAAGCGGCTGAGAAATCAGCCGCTTTTCATTTTATAAAATTTCCGCTAAAAAATAAAATTTTCTTAAAAACGCCAGCAAAAATAGTTGACGGGATTTTTGCAAGATGGTATAATAGCATAGTAAAAATCAACCGCAGACAGCGAGTATCGTAAGATCTAATGGGAAACCGCTCGCCGAGGTAGAGGGAATCGAACACAAAACGTTTATGTCCTTATACCGCGCGGTATAAGGTATTTTTTATGTCAGGCGGAAAAACGCTTAAAGGAGGTAACTTATGTCGGCGAATGTAGAAGCAAAGAAACTGATCGTTGAAGAGATCAAAGCAAAAGTACAGGAAAGCAAGTCTATTGTTTTTGCGGATTACAACAAGCTTACCGTTTTGGAAGTAACGGATTTGAGAAGAAAGTTCAAGGAAGCGAACTGTGAATACAAGGTATACAAAAACACCCTTGTAAGAAAGGCGCTTAACGAACTTGGCATCACGGATTTCGACGCTGATTTGAACGGTACGACGGCAACCGTATTCTGCTCGGACGAAACGAGCGGCGCGGCTGTATTTGCGAAAGCAACGAAAGCAAACCCTGCATTGGTAGAAAAGATTGTGCCTAAGTGCGCATACGTGGAAAACAAGTATCTTGATAAGAACGGCGTGAAAGAACTTTCGGCTATTCCTTCCAAGGAAATCCTTATCGCGAAGATGCTCGGCTGCTTCCAGTCTTCTCTTTCCAAGTTTGTTGGTGTTTTGGATCAAATCGCGAAAGCAAAAGAAGCAAACTAATTTCCTAATTCATTAAAAAAATCATTATTAAAAAATCGGAGGATTAAAAAAATGGACGTACAAAAACTCATTGAAGAAGTAAAAGCTATGACCGTTCTTGAATTGAACGAACTTGTAAAAGCACTTGAAGCAGAATTCGGCGTAAGCGCAGCAGTTGCAGCAGCTCCCGCAGCAGGTGGCGC
>JAZORL010000077.1:0-20231 GCA_045656625.1 Candidatus Scatosoma sp.
CTATACTGCTGATTCCACCTGCGTTTATTCTTATAACGCAGAATCCAACTGCTGGTACACGAACGTAAACGGCACGGATTACTATCTTGGTACGTACAGCACGTTCAATACGGTAAGCGCGTCCAAGACTTCCTACATCAACGCTGAAAACACCGGCGTTGAGCAATTCCCTTTGGAACTCGTTGCAAAAGATGAAATCGGCGGCGATGAAGGTGGTGAAGTTACTCCTCCCGAAGGTGGCGACGAAGGTGTTACGAATCCCGAACTTGACGAAGCGAAAGCTTACAAGCTCTTCCTTACGCAAGTAACCAACAACAAGGTTCTTTACCTTGACGGCGGCGTAAGCGGCAGATACCTTTCTATGACCGAAGACGCTTCGGCTTCTATCGACGTTTATGCTGAAAAGGCAGGCGTTGGCTATAAGTTCTATACCCTTGTTGATGGCGCTAAACAATACGTTAACATTTATTTCAATTCTGAAAGTAAAGTTTCCGTTAACTATACTGCTGATTCCACCTGCGTTTATTCTTATAACGCAGAATCCAACTGCTGGTACACGAACGTAAACGGCACGGATTACTATCTTGGTACGTACAGCACGTTCAATACGGTAAGCGCGTCCAAAACTTCCTACATCAACGCTGAAAACACCGGCGTTGAGCAATTCCCCTTGGAACTCGTCGCAAAAGATGAAATCGGCGGCGATGAAGGTGGTGAAGTTACTCCTCCCGAAGGTGGCGACGAAGGTGGCGAAACGCCCGTTGTTCCCCACGAACACAGCGGCTACGAAGCTGACTATAAGTGCGACGAATGTTCCGCTGTAGTTGAACCCGCTGATGGGGAATTCCTTACTCTTGCACAGGCTATTAAATTGGCAGACGCTCTTGGCGTTGGTAAATACTCCACCAATAAATATTATTTGACCTGCGAAATCGTAAGCGTTTATAACACCCAATACGGCAATGCAAACGTTACGGATGCTGATGGTACGGATTACGTACTCTATGGTCTTTATATGGATGGCGTAAGATACGATGCACTTACCAATAAGCCTGCAAAGGGTGACGAAATCACCGTTTACGGTCAAGTTGGTAGCTATAGTAAGGATGGTTCTACCGTTTCTTCCTATCAAATGAAGGATGCGCAAATTGATGATTTCATTGTTCATACGCATGATTACAAAGACGTTGTGACGGCTCCTACTTGTACGGCTGAAGGCTACACCACCCATACGTGCTCCATTTGTGAAGATACGTATAAAGATTCTGAAGTTGCGGCTTTGGGCCACACCATCGACAACGGCACCTGCGGAAACTGCGGTCAAGAAATCAGCGCTGAAAATCCTGGTTTGACGGATAAATCCTATTCTCATACCTTCACTTCCTCAAGCGTTTTCACTAGCGAAACGACGAAGGAACTTGATGGCGTAAATTGGACTATTTCTGGCACGAAGCCTGCTGGCGACGGCTATTGGGGATGGGACACAAATTCTAGCAAAGGTCAGCAACTTGGTTCTAGCAAAAAATACTACACTGAATTAACTGTTAAATCCGAAAGTTTCAGCAACGTATCTCAAATTAAAATTAATACTTGCGGCGCATCCAGCACCAATGCTAAATGTGTAGTTTACGTTGGTGAAACCAAAGTTGGTGAAATTACCCTTACCTCTACTGCAACGGATTATACGTTTGATGTAGCAGGTCTTTCCGGCGAAATTAGATTTGAATATACGCAAACCAGTAAAAAGGCTATTTATATCAAATCTATTGCAGTTGATTATGCTGAATAATTAAACATTCGCTAAACGACTAAAAATTTACGCTCGCGTAGAAATACGCGAGCGTATTTTTATTCTCTTTTACTTTTGATTGACTATCTTCCCCCATTGTGCTATAATATCCAAGATGAACACATTTTAAGGAGTATTTACCTATGAAAGCTTGGAAAAAGCTTTGCTTATTCTTGGCGGCGCTCTTTGCGTTTTCCGCCGCGCCTGCGTGCAATCCCTCTTCCTTTAAGGATTCTAACAGCGTAGCCTCGACCGAGAGCGAAAGCACCACTCCAGAAAATAGCGAGAATAGCGAAAGCACCGCCCCCGAAACAAGTGAAACGCCCGAAAACCCCGAATCTTCGGAAGGCTCGGAAGACGTGGTTGACCCCGAAATGGCGCTTGCCGAAGAAATTGTGGACGAAGCCTACGCGCTTGCCTATAACGAAGAAATGGACGGCATCTACACCCTTTGGGGTACGGTGACGGAAATTACGACGAAATATTCGTCAAGCAAAGGCGTCACGTTGATTATGCGTGTACACGAGCCGCAAAACCGCACAATGATGTGTTATCAGCTCAAGGGCGACGGCGCGAGTTTGATTAGCGTGGGCTATAAAATTAAAGTGACGGGCTCGATTAAGAATTATAAAGGCCAAGTGGAATTTGACAAGGGCTGCTATTTGCTTTCCTATGAGTACGGCTCAATTGACGGCGGCGAGGATTTGCCCGACGTCGGGAACGATCCTTATGCGAATATGACGGAATACGCCTTTTATCAAAACTACGCACCTGCAACGAGCAACGAGGACGCTTACTATCGTTCCTCGCACGGATTTATGTCGGGCGAGCTTGAAACGCCCGATCAAGAGCCCACCCTTTCGAGTTATCAGCCGAGCCGCAACGGAAAATTAATCCGCAACAGCGAAATGCAGTTCTCGGAAGACGGAAACGCCTATACCGTACTCGACGCATACGGCGCGCCTGCCTTTACCGTCTATCGTGAAGGCGGCTATATCACCTTGGAAGAAGTGGCTGCGTACGTGTACGCATTCGGTACTGTTCCTAAAAACTACGCTTCGGATAAAAACACCGACCCCGACGATAGCATTTGGGGGGAATATTTGCGCGTGAATAACACCGCATTCTCGGGCAGTACGAGCAAGTACCCTTACGAACCCGAGCTTCCGAATATTAGCGGTTGCGGCGGTAGCTTGAATTATTACGAAATTGATATCGGAACGACGGGTACGGACTGCGATCCGAGCTATCCTATCAAAATCTACAATAACGGCTCTACCATCACGCGTGGGGCGGCGCGTATCGTCTACGGCAAAAACGACCTCGACCGTGACGGCGTGTACGAAATCAACGAACACCACGTGTTCTACACCTACAACCACTACAACGATTTCCAAGAGTATCTCAACTATGAGGGCGGTTGGGGAGAAATGTTTGGGAATATCACGGGTGGCGGTACGCTTTCGAGCAAATACGATTATAATCCCACCGACTACGTGCAAATTTTCTTGGAAGAATTGCCTATCGCGCGCTACTGCGCATTCGCAACCGTCCACGCAAGCGACGCTTGGGAATATTTCCAAACCGCATAACAGCCAAATTTAACGAAATATATAAAAAGCAGGCATTCCCACGGGGAATGCCTGCTTTGTCCGTTTTTGAGCCGTTTTTCGGCTTATTTTTCCTCTTTCGTTCGATACTTCTCAAACACTTTCATGTCCGTACGAGTCGTAAGCAAGGGCGTAATGGAAATATAGCCTTGCAAAACGGCAACCGTGTCACGATCGCAATCGTCAGGGCAAACGTCGGGAATGGGTTCCCCTTCCTGCACGTAGATATCCCCTTCCTTCAAGATAAATCGATCCGAGAAATAGGGCGAGCCTTGATAGGTCATACGGATTGCCTTCGGCTCATTGGGAATGTTTACGTTGAAAAGCAAACACTCGTCAAAGAGTTTGTTTTTCATAATATATTCGTACACTTGGTCGAAATACGCCGCCGCCTTTTCCTGACCGTCAGGAAACGCCGAAAATGCAATCGCAGGAATCCCCATACGAGATGCCTCGAAAATTGCGCCGCACGTACCCGAGTACACGATATCCGCGCCCAAGTTTACACCGCAGTTAATGCCCGACAATACGAGATCGAATTTCTTATCGAGCCCCAGCGTACCAAAGCGCACGCAGTCTGCAGGTGTAGACGACATAGAATATGCCGTAATTCCGTCGATAAAAGGTACTTTTTTGATTTCTACGGGCGTGATAAAGTCGATTGCGTGGCTTTTGCCGCTTTGCTCCACCTTCGGCGCGACTACCGTCACTTCGCCTAACTTTTGCGCCCATTTTGCGAGTAGGCGAATACCGAGCGTATCCACCCCGTCGTCGTTCGTAATTAAAATTCTCATAACCAACCTTGATTCTTTTCTTTATATTCCTTCAAAAGTGCGTCTGCATCCGCCAAAAGCGCGTTCATTTCCGCTTTGGAGTACACCGTTGCGCCGCAAGCGCAGGCGTGACCGCCGCCATGGTATTTTTCCGCAAGCTCGTTCACCGTCACGAAACGAGAGCGAAGTCTTACACGGATCGAACCGTCGCCGTTGTCGATAAATGCAAGCCAAATGAGCGAATCCTTAATCGAATCCATACACGATACGGATGCGCTGGCTTGTTCGTTCGACAAAGCAAATTTTTTCTTCATTTTCTTGGTGACAAATAAGGACGCTACACCGTGCTTGCTTATCTTCATTTTCTTATGCGCGTACGCTTCGAATTTGAACTCGTCAAAGTCCTTCAAATACAAGTTCGAATAAATAAACTCGACGTCGATTTTTTGATTGAGCATCAACCCTGCAAGGCGCATCGTTTCGCCCGATACGTCACGGAAACGGAATCTGCCCGAATCGGTGACCATACCCGTGAAAATATACGTCGCCGCCTCTTTCGTGAGCTTCAATTCATCCTTAAACGCATCGTAAAACGCCGCAACCATTTCACACGTAGACGAGCGTTCTTCTTCTACCCATTCCGTCGGCGCATAAGATTGCACGGGGATATGGTGGTCAATCTTGACAAGCTCCTTGCAAAGCTCGTATTTTTTGTTGGAAATACGCTCTTTGGTAGCCGTGTCCAGCACAATCCCGAGCGCATCGGCGTATGCCTCGTCGGCAAGCGGTTCGTCCTCTTTGCCCAAAAACGCAAGGTAATTGGAAAAATCGACGTTTTGCAAATAGATTTCCTTGTCGGGATAGGTCGCTTTCAAAATCGCCTGCAAGCCCTTCGTCGAGCCGACCGCATCTCCGTCGGGACGGAAGTGACGAAAAATGATAATCTTTTGATTTTCCTTGATCTTCTCTAAAACCTTTTTCATATTTTCAATCTTACTCATTATGCTTCTCCTTTTACAAATGCATTCAAGTCTTCCAAGAGCGCCATAGCCTCCGCACGGTCCTTCACCGACGCGCCGCAAGCCTTTGCGTGACCGCCGCCGCCGTATTTTACCGCTACGGGCTGTACCGTGTACTTGCTCGAACGGATTTCGACGAGTACCTTATCTTCCGTTTCGGTGAAGTTTACCCAAATATCCACGCCGCGAAGATCGGACATCGTACCCACCATACCGCGTGAAATTGTAAACGTATCCGTATTGTAGCTCGCCAGCTCTTCCTTCGTCGTGTAAATGTACGCCACGTTATATTCGGTGAATTGGATCTTCAAAACGAACTGCGCACGCAACCGCACGAAGAAGAAATCATCGGCGTAAAGCTGTGAATAAATGCTGTTTACGTCAAACTTTTGCGCCATCAACGCAGACGCTAAGCGGAAGGTATTCGACGTCGTAGAATCATAACGGAATCTACCCGAGTCGGTGACCATACCCGTATATAACGCCTTTGCCGATTCGGGCGAAAGCGCCAAGCCGCATTCAAGCGCAAGCTCCGTGATTAATCCACAACAGCTCTCGTAAGAGGTGTCCACAATCTCGATATCTGCGAAGTTTTCGCAGTAGATATGATGGTCGATACGAATCACCTTCGCCGCCTTTTTATAGCGGTCGTCCGAAACGAGCGAGCTGGCGCCGCAATCCAGGATAAACGCAAGCGCACCCTCGTACTCGCTATCGTCGATTTCGTCCATTGTCGAGCCGCCCATAAAAGAATAGCGTTTTGCGCCGTCGCCGACTACGTACACCGATTTTTCAGGGAAATTGTCCTGAATAATATGTTTTAAGCCGATTTGACTACCCAATGCATCGCCGTCTGGGCTGGAATGTCTATGAATGATGATTGTTTTGTAATTTTTTATCTCGGTTAATACTTGTTTAAACATAATTTTACTCGTCAAAATATCCTTTATAACGTAATTTGTAGGGGGAATTGGGGAATAAGCGTTCGTGCAGCTCGATGAAATAATCGTCCGTCATGCTTGCGATATAGTCGACGACAAGCTGATTCGCTTCCGTCTTTTCGTACGGCATTTCACGAGCCGCTTTTTGCTGCTGGACTTGGCGGATATGGTGGGTGAAAATGGGCGAGCTTTGCACCTTCCCTTTCACGTCGTCGAGAAGCTGATTATAAACCTCTTCCATCATCGGCTGAATATTCCCTTTTAATCCCGTATGCTCCATCGAATGATTGTAAATCTTTTCGTAATTTTCTTGCTTGGCTTTGCGGAGTGCGTCAAAATGCGCGCTGTCGAGCTTGATATACGGTTTGCCGTAGCTATTTTCAATCACGTTTATAATCAAATTATCGACCATTTCCGCATTCCCGACCCCGATTTCGTGGGTGGTGAAATCCGATTCCTGCACCGCATTTGCCAAAATTGCGTCCTGACGGTCTTTGCCCAAGTACGCAATAATATCCGAAAGTCGCACGACCGCCCCCTCTAACGTGCAGGGCATAATTTTATCCGCAAACTTCTTATCGAGCGCGCACTTTTCCATAATTTCGTCAAATTCCGCAAAACTCTTGATCGGAACGGGGTGGTATTCGTTCAACTCCATTTCCCCGTTATGGCTTGCGATTCCGTTCAAGGTTTGCAAGGTCAAATCGTAGGGGTGAATTTTATCGAGTACGCGAACGGAATGAATGTTATGCAAAAATCTTCTGCCCGTATGTTGATAATAAAGTTCGTCCAAGAGCTTTTCGCCCGTGTGCGCAAAAGCAGGATGTCCGACGTCGTGCCCGAGCGCAATCGCCTCGATAAGCTCTAAATTTAAGCCAAGCGCCCTGCCAATGGTACGCGAAATGCGTGATACCAACTGTACGTGCAGACTTCGTCTTGTCATATCGTCGTTTTTATACAAGGAAAAAACCTGCGTTTTATCCGCATAACGACTAAAATACGGACAATGCATAATCGTATCCACGTCGCTGATAAACGGCGAATTCCAAGCACGCGCACTATCCCTCTTCGCCGACCGACGAAGGGCATTTTCATCGTTGAAACCACAACCGATTGCACCGCGAAGACGGTTGTTTTCGCAAATGATTTCATTCAACTCCTTGGACAGTTCTTTTTTGTTCGACATATTTACCCCTATCGTTTTTTCTCCATTTCAAAGTATAACATACTTTGAGGATATTTTCAAGCATATTTCGCATTTTTTTTCCTAACGCATAAAAAAAGCCCGTTTGAACGGGCTTTTTTCCATCTAATTATGCTTATTTTTTGTCCGTTTGCGAGGGTTCGTCGCATACCTGCCCCTCTCCTTTCGCAGTTTTTGCAAGCTGCGCTTCCTTTTTGATGGTACGGAAGAAAAGTATGGTAAACGGCAATGCGAAGAAGAATGCGAGCACGTCCGCAACCGATTGACATAATTGCACACCAAGCAAGGACAAAACCTCGGGCAAAATCAATACCGCAGGAATGTAGAACAAGCCTTGCCGGGAAATCGAAAGCAAGGACGCAATCCCCTTGTTCCCGACCGATTGATAGGTGAGCCCTATCATAAAGTTTAAGGGCAATAACGGCATACAAATACATTGTAGCCGTAGCGACAACGCACCAATTTCTCTCGCCTCGGTAGACAAGCTAAATATCTTCATAACGAAGGGGGCAAACACGCCGCAAATCAAGCCGAAAATCCCCATTACGATCGTAGAGAAGATAAGCGTGAATATGTACGCCGATTTTACACGATCGAAACGTTTTGCACTGTAATTATATCCCAAAACGGGTTGATAACCCTGCCCGATACCAAGTGACAATGAAAAAGCGAGCATAAACACTTTATTCACCACGCCAAGCGCCGCTTGCGCCGCTTTACCACCTTCTTTCGTGCCATATTTTGCGATGCCGCAATCGTACGCCGCATTATTCAAGAATACCGTACAAAGGCTTGCGAGAATTTGTCTGCAAAAGGACGGGAAACCAACCACGATAATATCTTTATACGTCGCCCATTTCGTCGAAATTGCACGGAAGCGCAAACGGATAATCGTTCGATTGGAAAGGAACATAAAGAGCAAAACCAAAAATCCTAAAATTTGGCTTGCGCAGGTGGCAAGTGCCGCGCCCGCGATACCCATGTCCGCGCCGAAAATCAAAATCGGGTCTAATACGACGTTCACGACTGCACCAACGGAAAGCCCAATCATAGACAAAACAGCCTTCCCCTCCGCGCGCAAAACGTTATTGAGTACGTACGACATACACATAAACGGTGCGGCTAATAATATGTAGCGAGCGTATTGTTTGGAATGATACAAGGTATCCGCTTCTTTTGATCCAAGTAGCTTCATTAGCGGCGTTAGGAAAATCAAACCGCCGAGCATGATCAATACACCTGAAAGGCAGGCGATTGTCAATGCCGAGCTACCCACTTTATCCGCACTTTCTCGATCCCTTTTGCCGAGTAAGCGGGAAATGATATTGCCGCTGCCCATACCAAACGTAAAGCCGATTGCTTGAATAATGGACATCAATGCAAGCAAATTGCTTGCCGCTGCCGTAATGGCATCGTCGCCGATGCGCGATACAAAATAGGTGTCCGCTAAATTATAAAGAGAGGTGATCATCATGCTTATCGTTGTGGGAATCCCCAAGCTGATAATCAATCTCCCCATCGGCGTTTGGGTCATTTTCACGTATTGCTTTTTCTCACGTTCAATAACCGCCTCTTCGCTGTTTAACTTTTCTTTTTTCATCTTTTCTATTTTCATCTTTTCTCTACTTCCTTTCCTACATATTATAAAACTTTCCGCAAGGTTTTGCAAGTGTATCAAAAGCAAGTAAACAAAAAAGTATATTTTTTTCTTTCTTCGACATGCTTTTCCCACTTTTGCGGTTGCATTTTTTCTTTTTGCGTGTTATAATAGAGCTATGAAAAACACAAATTCTTACGAAAAAAAAGTCTTCAAATACACCTTGTCGACAAAAATGATTATTCTTTCCATTCTCGCAATTCTTTTGAGTATTGCAGGGATTGTCGTGAGCGCGAATAGAATTGCGCAGGAAGGGGAAATCGACGGTTTTATCGCCGCCTTGCGTTCCCCCTTGCTCATCCTCGTATCCGCTGCCTGTATTCTTATTGTGCTTTCAATTCTTATCAAATCACAATACGTCATCGACGGCAAAGACTATATCATACAATTTGGCTTTATTAAGAGCCGCTTCCCCATTAAGGATATTACGGCGCTTGTGCTGGATTCCGACACGAAAAAACTTACCGTGTATATCGGCGAACAGTATTCCGTGCTTTCCTTAAATTCGGAATGGAACGACGCTTTTATCAAGGCTTTGCGGGATATCAATCCCAACATTGATTTTAGCTTTACTTTGGCGGAACAAACCTCCAACGACGAAAAATCCGATAAGAAAAAGAAAAAATAACGAATGTAAAAAGACGCCGCGCTCCGAATTTTCGGGGCGCGGCTTTTTTTGCCGATTATTCTTTTACAATTTCTACACCCTTGGGTGCGTCAATCTTTGTCTTTACTTTGCCGTTCTTGCAAAGGGTATGCTCAACCTTCAAAACACCATAGGGCGTAGGATAGTGAATTTTGATATGTTTCAATCCGCTTAAATTGGGCTGAATTTTGATTCGTTTCGTACCTGCCCCCATCGGTTTGATCCCTGCAACCGTTTCCGCAAGATAAGCAACTACCCCTGCCGACCAGCCGTGACAGAAGCTATGGCGATAACTCGTGTAGCAGTATGCACCCGTATCACGGTGGATATCTCCCTGCCCTTCCTTCGGCAGTTCGTCAATTCTCCCCACGTTATCAAGCCAGTCTAAATCAAAATCTTCCCAAAAACTCGTTGCCCCAAGCGAAAGCATACCGCCATAGTATTCCTTCATCATCGAAAGGGCTTCGTTTGCGTGTCCGTACGAGGCTACCGCACTCAAAATGAAATAGGAAAGGAAGGTGGAAAGTCCCTTCGCGCCGTTCGCCATAAGGACTCGCTCGTTATTTTCCGATTTATCCCCTGCCCATACACCGATTGCCGCAATTTGTTTGTATTTTTGCACGTTATAAGATTTCTTCGCCAAACGAGCAAGAATATCCTCGCAAAGACTCGTGTCTTCCCCGTAAACGGACAAGAAATCACGTGCTTTTTCTATCCCGACCTTGGTCAAATATGCTGCGCCGGCATGGCTGTCTTCCTTCTTGACCATCGGTTGACCGTCCGTATAGCAGGAAGGCCAATCCAAGAAATCCCAGGGGAAAATGGTGTCACCATCCTCTTTTACGTGCTTGGAAACCCGTTCCACAATCTCTTTCGCAAAAGGAATAAAGCGAGTGAATTGATCCTTGTTGCCATTCACTTTATATTCGTCGCCAAGAATGATGAGCCACCACAAGGAGTAGGTGCAAATGTTGTCAATCCAACCGTCGTACGGCTGTTCTTTTTCCGCAAACGCAAGGGAATTGACCGTTTCGGGAACATCCCCAAACAAACAATGCGCCGCGCGCATTTCGGGATAGGTATCCCCGATCCAAACGAGCCTATCACGCTTGATACCGTCCCAAAAATAACCGTTTTGCAGGCAAAGGCGCAAGGTATGCGCCGCCGTATTCCAAATGTCGTTCACAAGCGGATCGTCGCAGGTAAAGCTACCCTTAAAACGGCGCGTGTCCGTATCAACTGCCGCTACAATCGCCTTAATCAAAAGTTCCGTATCGTCGGACAAGGTGTCGATTCTTAAAAAACGGAACCCTGTTTGACCAAAGGTCATATCCGAATATCTTTGCAATTCTACGGTGAAATCACGATTCGAGTGATCGTTCGTTGCACCGCCGTTTGCGTTCGGGCCTAAATTTTTTACTTGGACGTCGGAGCAGGTTTCCGAAACCGATTCGCCAAAGCGTAAACGCACGGTACTATTTCCCCTCGCGCCCCAAGTCAAGATTCTTGCGCCGCCCGACCATTCTCTGCCAAAGTCCAAAATAATGCTCGCTTTTCCTTTCAACGTCGTTAAATCGTTCTCGCAAAGCCCAATTTGCAACGTTCTTTCCGTCAAAAGCTTTTCAACGCCCGTCACATTTTTCGATAATAAAATTCGTTTAGGAAAAAGATATTTCATCGTATAAGCTCCCAAATTTACTATTATATATTATAATATAAAATATATTTTTCGTCAAGTCTTTTCTCAAAATTAACCCTATCTATTGACAAAAAAAACCGTTCGTGTTATACTAATAAAAAAATAGGAGTTTACTTATGGAAAAATACGCTTGGCTTGCAAAAATTAAGGACGGAATGAAGGACGAATACGTGCGCCGCCATGATGAAATTTGGCCTGAACTTGTGAAAGTGCTGAAAGATGCAGGAATTTATAACTATACCATTTGGACGGACGGCGTCAACCTTTTCGGCTATTACGAATGCGAAAAAGGCATTGACTTTGCCGCAAAAGCGCAAGCAAACAGCCCCGTTGTCGACAAATGGAACGAATATATGAAGGACGTTATGGAAATGCCCCTCGACCCCGTGACGGGCGCACAACCGCGCCTTACAAAGGTGTTTACCTTGGATTAATCAATACGTATCATTTTATAACGCAAAAAAGACGGATTTCTCCGTCTTTTTTTATTTCAACGCGTACATGCTACCTTGTTTTATAAATATCCATAGCGTTTTCTGTTCTTAAAAATCAGGAATGCGCTTAAACACAAAGATACGATTTCTGCCACAACCGATGCCGCCCAAATACCATTTACTCCCCAAATCATAGGCAACACCATTACAGCAATCGCTTGGCATAAAAACGTCCTAAAAAAGGAAAGAAGCAAGGACAGTGCTCCATTAGAAAGGGCAGTAAAAAAGGAAGATGCGAAAATGTTGAGCCCGCAAATCAAAAAGCTTAACGCATAAATTTTGAAGCCGCGCGAAGTCAACGCCCAAAGCGACGTCCCTTTTCGTACGAATATACTCGACAGCGGCCCTGAAAAAAGTATCGAGCCTGCCGTCATCAATATCGCAAACGAGCAGGTGAGCATTACGCTTTTTTTGAATACGTTTTTTAGTTCACGCTTATTTTTTGCGCCGTAATGATAGCCGATAATCGGTGCGCTACCGAGCGAATAGCCAAGGAATACGGCAATGAAAATAAAACCTAAATACATCATGATTCCGTATGCGGATACCCCATCGATACCGATATATTTCATAAGCTGCGCATTATATAATATAGAAACAACGGAAAGGGAAATGTTTGTAATCAGCTCTGAAAGTCCGTTCACGCAAATCTCGCCAAAGATTTTGCCTTGGAAATTCGTCTTACAAAGCTGCAAGAGGCTATCGTTTTTACGGAAAAAGTAGAAAAATGGAATCAATCCGCCGACGCATTGATTGATTGCCGTTGCGCACGCCGCACCCGCCAATCCGAAATCAAAAACCACAACGAACAAGACGTCAAACAGTACGTTCCCCAGCCCTGCACCAATGGTGACAAACAACCCAAGCCTTGCCTTTTCCGCCGTAACGAAAAAGCTTTGGAAGGTGTTTTGAACCATAAACATCGGCAGAGAAATGAGCAATATTCTACCGTACGTCACACAATAGTCGACCAATTCTTTCCGCTCTTGCATCGTGAGCTTTTTCTCTGCGCTGGCAAACCATTCCGCAACGGGGCGCAAGATGATAAGCCCGATCACGGTCAATAAAATCCCGATAAGCAACGTCGCATAAACGAGCATGGAAAAGATACGGTTTGCTTCTTCCTCCCTACCTTCGCCGAGTTTTTTGGAAACGACTGCCGTACCGCCCGTGCCGAGCATAAAGCCTACCGCAGAAAAAATGGCAATTAACGGATAAATCAAGTTTAATGCGGAAAACTGGATATCCCCGACGAAATTGGAAACGAAGAAACCGTCCACAATCGAGTATATGGAAATAAACACCATCATAACGATTGACGGCGCTACAAAACGCAATAATTTTCGATAATGAAAATGATCGGATAAACGTATTCTTTCCATTCCTCTTTCGTCCTATAAGTCATTATAAAAGCCCGATTACCGAAGCAATCGGGCTTTTTCTCTTTTACTTTTACCTATTAGTCAAGGTTCAACAAATCCTTATATCTCGATTCGTAGCGAGTCACGCTATCGTCGTTGTCGTAGTTATTAAGAACTCTGCCTTGAATAGCATTCGTTTCATCGGCGATTGCCGTAGCCTTCAAGGATTCGTAATACATCTTCGAGAAGGTGTTGTTTTCACCAAGGATTTCGGCGTAGTTGAAGCCGCCGTATACGTCGCCGTCTTGCGTAAACTTGAAGGTACAGAAGGTAATATGCCAACCGTAATCCGTCGCACAAACTACGTACGAACCAACGCCTCTTCTTACTACTTCTTGCGCCGCATATTCGAATTCGGGAACGAAGTTCGTCTTATAAGGCGATACCGCATAACCAATATAGGTGTTGAGCGAACCAGGGTCGGTGCTGTATGCGAACAAGATTTCGTTTACAGCTGCGATCGTCTTATAGTAGTCGCTCGTTTCGTCGAAATATTCCGCGTTCTTTACAGGCGTTTTGAAATTCAAACTACCCGAACGATAGATAAACTTGCTGTAATCTACTTTGCCGTTTACCTTGTAGGTCGTATCACGGTATTCCTGAGGATGTACTGCCGTATTCGCCGTAACTTTACCTTCCGTGTTCGTGGAAATCAACGCTTCCATATCGTTCACGATTTGGTCAATCGTCAAATCATCCTTCGCTTCAACCTTGAAATCTTCCCCTTCACCACTTACCGTGCCTTGGAAAGGATAGTTGCCAAGGTAACGATCGAGTTCTTCATATTTATCGGAATTGCCGATATAGTCTTGGAAGAACTTACCGCTATTTTTATCGTAATAGTTTGCGTGTTCGTGCTCGGAAATCCACGTACCACGAAGGTCTTTACCACGTACGTTGTCCAAAATTCTCTTACGAGCATTGAACAATGCGTCTTCGCTCAAACCAAGCCCTTTCGCTTCTGCGTACTCTACTTCTTGCTCTGCCGAGAAAGGGACAAGTACGTTATATACGAAACCGAAATCTTTCAAGCCGTAAAGCACGAAGGAAGAATCGGAAACGCTACCAAGCGCCGTTTCAAAGGCTGCCGAGTCGTTTTTGTACGCACGTTCTTGATTTTCGTACGCCTTTTGGTACTTGCCTTCGAGATAGGTTTTTTCATCCGAAAGTTCGTCCGCAATCTTATCTTCCATATCTTCGAAATACTTATTGATAAGCGCTTGACCAAGCATCGAGGAAAGCTCTACGTAGTAATATTCCAAAGTCGTCACGTTCGACGTATCTTCCGTGCTACCGCTCGTATTGAGCAAATTGTAGCTTTGCAAGTTTGCAAGGAAGGTGTTGTACGCCTTTTTACGGGTCGTGGTCGTCGAGCCGTCAAGCTTATCGTCTTGGTATGCACCGCAGGAATCCAACGTATTTCTACCTGTATATACCCCGTACGTACCGCTCTTATCGTAGTAGTCACTCTTTTCCGTACCAGCGTTCGTGGGAAGGGTGCGAGGCTCTTCGTGATCGTGTTCCTCTTCTTCCGCGTTGATATATCCTTCTTCAATCGAATCCAACGAATCGTTGATGGATTTCTTCAACTTATAAACGACACGGTCGTAATCTTCCATCTTCGCTGCGTCGCCGCCTTCCGAGAGGAAATACTTGTACGCAAGAATTTCGGAATATTTTTTCAAAAGCTCTTTTTCTTTCTTTTCAATCTTGGTGTCGCTATCCTCTACTTTAAGCTCTTCTCCCACAAAGTCTTCGTATTCGGTTGCCAATTTGGTTTCAGCAAGATAGTAAGCCGCCGCGTATTGAATCATAATTTCACGTTGGACAAGCCCATCCAAAAGCATATTGAACGTCGCTTCATAGGAATAGCCGTAGCTTTGTACGTACTGATACCCAACGCTCATGAAATAGGAAACCAAGTCACGCTTAGAAATTTTTGCTTTACCAAGAATCGACTTTACTTCATCTGCTTTTCCTGAATATTTTTCGTCGGGGTTGGTTTTCAAGGTCGGGGTAATGTCTACCGTAGCAACCGTTTGGTTCAAGTCTGCCGCGTTGTCTTTTACGATGAAATCGCAACCCGCCGCACCAAGCGCAAACGAAATACCAAGCAACATTGCCGCCGTCTTTTTGATAGTGTTCTTTTTGTTCATAAAATCGCTCCGATTTTTTATCCTACATTTCACGATACAACGCCGAAAATGGGCGTGCGCCCACGCTACGCCATTATATCGTCAAGGTATATTATAACCTATTTTTCAAGAAAGTGCAAACGTTTTCGCTTATAAACTTGCGAAAGTTAGCGCAAATTTCAAAAATTTTGTCATTTCCGCCATCAAAATCGTGTTATCTTTGTATCCGAAGAACTCCAACACAGGTGCTTCCGTCATATTTAAGCGCACGTTCCGTGCATACTTATCCATCGCCGCTTGCAAGCGTTTATCCCCAAGCGTTTCCAAAGAAGAAAGCTCCAACGACCCAAGACCTTTCACAACGGATATCTTTTTGACGTGAAATTTCGCCGCATAGCTCTTCAAAACCGCTATCACGAGCAGGTTTTCGACTGCGCGCGGCAGTTCGCCGTAGGTATCTCGCAAGGACGTATAGACTCGCTTGTAATCCTCGACCGTGGCAATCTCCGCAATTTGCTTATAGCTATCCAACCTACCCGCCGACGATTCGATATAGCCTTCGGCTATGTAGGCATTTACTTGAATATTCAAATCGGCAACCGTTTGCGTTTCCCCCGTAAGCTCTTCTTTCAAAAGCTTGGAATAAAGCTCATAGCCGACTCTATCCATGTGCCCGTGCTGCTCCGCGCCAAGCACGTTCCCTGCGCCGCGGATTTCCAAATCGCGCATCGCAAGCTTATACCCCGACCCAAGCTCCGTAAATTCCATAATCGCACGCAGTCTTGCATCTGCCCCTTCCGACATTACTTTCTCGGGCTTGTAGGTGAAATACGCATAGGCAAGTCTTGCACCACGCCCGACTCGACCACGCAACTGATAGAGCTGCGAAATCCCCAAACGGTCGCTATCAATCAAAATAATCGTATTCGCATTGGGTAAGTCGATGCCGTTT
This sequence comes from Candidatus Scatosoma sp., assembly GCA_045656625.1. Lineage (GTDB taxonomy): Bacteria > Bacillota > Clostridia > Christensenellales > Borkfalkiaceae > Scatosoma. The sequence continues at coordinate 16,341 of JAZORL010000077.1, forward strand.
TCGATAATCGTCGTGGTGATGAGGATATTCGATTTTCCGCCGTAAAAATCCATCACGGCGTGCTCTAAAACACTCTTATCCATTCGACCGTGCGCCACCGAAATCGTCGCTTCGGGCAAAATGTTTTTCACCGTCGCCGCAAACGTGAAAATACTTTCCACTCGATTGTATAAGATAAACACCTGACCGCCACGGGAAAGCTCACGAATACAAGCATCACGAATCAGCGTTTCCGTTTCTTCCACGACGTACGTTTGTACGGGCAAACGCTCGTTAGGCGGCGTATGGATTGTGGAAATATCCCGAATCCCTGACAAGGACATGTGCAACGTTCTCGGAATGGGCGTTGCCGTCATCGTCAAGCAATCGATATCCTTACGCATATTTTTAATCTTTTCTTTATGCTCTACGCCAAAGCGCTGTTCTTCGTCCAAAACAAGCAGCCCTAAATTTTTGAACTGCACGTCAGCAGAAAGCAATCGATGCGTGCCGACAACCAAGTCAATTGTGCCGTTTTTCAAGCCGTCCAAAATACGAGCTTGCTCTTTGGGTGTATTAAAGCGGTTTAAGCAAGCCACTTCCACGCCAAAATCGGCAAAACGTGCCATCGCCGTATTAAAATGCTGCGAGGAAAGTACGGTACTCGGACACATCAAAGCCGCCTGTTTCCCTGCCAAAATGCAAAGGTAAATCGCACGGAAGGCGACTTCCGTTTTCCCAAAGCCAACGTCCCCGCAAAGCAATCGGTCCATCACCTTTTCCGAGCACATATCCATCTTAATTTCCGCAATTGAACAAGCCTGGTCAGGCGTTAAATCGTGCGGAAAGGCGTCCTCAAACTCCTGCATAAATACTTCGTTTGCAGGGAAAGCATAGCCACGGTTTTCCGCGCGTTCCGCATACAGCTTTTTGAGGTCGAACGCGAGCTTTTTAAGCGAGGCTTTTACTCGTGCCTTCGCGCGCTCAAAGTCTGCGCCGCCAATTTTGCTGAGGGCAGGATTCGCTTCGCCCACGTACTTAGAAAGTACGTCCATACATTCTACGGGCACGTAAAGAGTATCCCCGTCTTTATAGGAAACGGCAACGTATTCCTTCGTGCCGTCCGTCGTTTCAATCTTTTTCGTGCCGAGCGCCTTGCCGATACCGTGCGTTTCGTGCACGACGTAATCCCCGATTTCGGGAGCGGAAAACATATCCCCACGTTTACGGCGAATACGACGGTTGTCTTGCACCTTTGTATACAAGTCCCCCGTGCCGATAACCGCAAGCTTGCATTCGTGTAAAACAAAGCCCTTATCCAGGGTTTCGTCCAAGATACAAACCCCTTTCAACTCGGACATGGTATCGGGTAATTTCTCGGTAGAGATATATTCCTCGCCGAGTTTTTCGCCCATTTTCGCCGCTCTTGCGCTATTGCCGCAATACAAAATTACACGATAACCGCCCTTGCGCCAGTTGGAAATATCCGTCAAAAGCGCCGGGAAACTATTCAAATAGCGCGCGGTGGGCGTTGCTTTCAAATTGTAAATTTTTAAGGGTTGGAAGAAGAACGGATTGCCCGTAAAAAGCTGCAAAGCTACCCGCCGTCTATCCTGGATTTTCTGCAAGAACAAATCCTTTTCAATATACTGTCCCTTGCAAAAATCAAAAGCCTCGCCCCCTGCTTGTAAGCGATGGAATCGCTCCTCGTGTTCTTTGTAAAGAGCATTGAATTTATCCCAAAGAATCTTGCTTTCATCAAAAATCAAAAGCACATTTTCAGGCAAAAGCGAGAAGAAATCGGTGGAGTTTTCCATAAGCGGCAGGACGTACGAGCTATCCAAACTTTCACTTAAAAGGAGCTGCTCGGAAATATCCCTTGCACGCGCGTAGGCTTCCGACGTTTTGAAATTTTTTAACCCCTTTTCCAGCGCTGCTTGGATTCGAGGCAGGTCGCTCTCTGTCGCAAAGACGTCCGTTGCAGGCAAAATTTGCACCTCTTTTATTCCTGCAAGTCTATCCCCCGTCACAATATCGTAGGGTTTGATTTTTTCGACCGTATCCCCGAAGAAATCGACGCGAACGGGATTGCCGCTGATGGGATAAATATCCAAAATATCCCCTCGCAATGCGTACGTACCTCTGCTTTCCACTTCCCCGAACGCACGAGTATAGCCCATCTCTGCAAGGGTTTTTGTGAGCTTCATAAACTCAAAATCTTCCCCTTCTTTGAAGGTCAAACAAGGCAGTTTCTTGGGGAATAATTGCAAAAGTGCGTCTATCTCCGCCGTCACGACGTCCGCGCCGTTTTGAAGAGCGTGTATACCCTCAATTCGACGGAAAAGAGCGTCTTTGGACAGGGCTTTTTGATAGAGCAGGACCTCGTCCTTTGCCGCAATCGTAGCTACCCTTTTCCCCGAAAGCGAACGGATATTTTCCGCCGCCTTTTTCGAGGAAACGCTATCCGCCGTGATATACACGACGGGGTACGGCGAAAGGCTGGCAAGCAGGTATTTCACGGGCTCGGAAACGCCGAAAACCGCCGTGGGCGTGCCACGGCGGACGTCTTCCGCATACGAGAGATATTCTCCCCCTATTCCGTTGAAATAGAAAAATCCTGCTTTCATTGTCTTACTTTTTGAAAATTAGTTGTATTTGCACATTACCTTTTCAATATCAAGTCCGCGCGCAAACTCCGCCGCCGCCTGACCGGCTTTTTGGCAAGCTTCCGCAAACAACGGATAATCTTCCTTCTTGATTTCCGCGAGCACGTAATTGATAATGGGAATATTCACTTCTTCGTCACGAATCCCGATACGAATACGAGCAAATTCTTTTAAGCCCGTTTCCCCGATGATGCTGCGCATACCGTTATGCGTGCCTGCGCTACCGCTTGCACGAATACGAACCTTGCCCTTAGGCAAATCGTAATCATCGTAAATCACGAGCAAGTTTTCTTCGGGGATTTTATACTTCGCCATGAGCTGTTTTACTGCTCTACCCGAATTATTCATATACGTCAAAGGACGGGCGAGAATTACCTTTTCACCGCCTACAAAGGTTTCCGCGACCGACGATTCACATTCCTTTTTCTTGAACTTTGCGCCAAGTGCTTCCGCTGCGTCGCCTACTGCGATATACCCCATATTATGAAAGGTCTTTTCGTATTTTTTGTCGGGATTTCCCAAACCAACGATTAAGTACATATCTTTTACTCCTATGCTGCTTTTGCTGAAAATTTCTACAAAGCAACAAGCTTTTTTCAATCAAACGACCGCCGTGATAGTAAGCGGCGGCCGATTTTCTTTCGTAAAATAATTAGTCGTACAGCTTCGACATAGGCTTGTCGAGATATACGTTTTCAATAGCCGCAGCGAAAAGATCCGCAACGGAAAGGACTTCGAATTTTTCGAGTTTCTTTTCTTCGGGGAGCGGAATCGTATCCAACAAAACGAGCTTATCAATCGCCGAGCCGTGCAATCTCTCGATAGCAGGACCGCTAAGTACCGCGTGCGTACAGCCTGCGTACACTTCCGTTGCGCCTGCGTCCTTGATCGCTTTTGCACCTTGACAAATCGTACCTGCCGTATCGATCATATCGTCGACCATAAGACATCTCTTGCCTTGTACGTCACCGATGATACTCATAACTTCCATTACGTTTGCCTTGGGACGGCGTTTATCGATGATTGCGATAGGCACGCCAAGCTTTTCCGCAACCTTTCTCGAACGCTTTACGCTACCCAAGTCGGGCGCGACAACAACGTCGATATTCTTTTGCTTGGCAAAATAATTATAAAGCGTAGGACCGCCGAGAAGGTTGTCCACGGGGATATCGAAGAAACCTTGGATTTGCTCTGCGTGCAAGTCCATTGTAAGAACACGGTCAGCCCCAGCCTTCGTTAAAAGGTT
>JAZORL010000078.1:0-49585 GCA_045656625.1 Candidatus Scatosoma sp.
TTGATTTGCAAGCATTCCGCAATCAAGGTATCTGCCGTAATTTTTGCCATTTTTCTATTTCTCCTTTTTAATTTTTCACTTTATTATAAACACGTTTTTCATTTGTAAAACGCATTTTTTCTTATAAAATTTTGCCAAAAAACTTTTTCAAAACTTTCGGCGTGGTAATTTCCACTTCTTCATCCGCCAAAATTTTTTGCATATTCGCTTGAATCGTCGCCCATTCTTCTTCAAACCCCGCCTTTTTCACCGCTTCATACGTTTCCGTATAATTGGGGGCGCGATTCTCTAAATCGTGGGTATCCGTGCCGATACAATGCACCATTCCGTTCTTCAAAAGCGCATAGGCGAGTTTTTTATCCCTTTTATCCAAAAAGGCATTCGTGTTGACTTGAATCAAACAACCCATATGGATTAGCTCGGTGATGTACGCAAGACGTTTTTGCACTTCCCGATAGCGTTCTACGTGCGCAATAATCGGCGTATAACCCGTTTCGCTGATAAAATCCGCAAGCTTATCCAAAAGCTCGTACGTCCACTTTTCCGTAAATGGGAACTCTATCAAAATATATTTCGTTCCTTCAATGGCAAGCTTGCAAAGCTCTTCGTACTCCGCCACGTTCACGCCCGTGAAATGCACTTCCGCACCAAGACGGATTTCCAACCCCTCGGGAATTTTATCCTTGATTTTTTCAAAGGCGCTTGCTCTACGTTCCAAAAAACGCACAGGGCTGTGTCTCCTGCCATAATAATGGGAAGTAAGCACGATCGTTTTTACGCCCTCTTCCAGCTCTTTTTTGAGCATGAACGCGGACATGGTACTGTCCTTTGCCCCATCGTCAATATGTGGCAATATATGTGTGTGCATATCAATCATGATAGCGTCACTCCTAAAAGCTTATTTGAAATAGTGAACGCCGCTTTCAAAAATCTTCATATCGAAGTTGCCTTCGACGTTCTTATAAAGATTGTCGCCAATACGTTCGCTGTGCCCCATCTTACCAAGCACGCGGCCGTCGGGGGACGTAATCCCTTCGATTGCCCACATAGAACCGTTCGGGTTAAACGGCGATTCCATCGTCACCTTGCCACTCAAATCCGCATACTGCGTTGCAATCTGACCGTTAGCACGCATCTTTTGAAGCTCTGCAAGCGGCGCAACAATCTTCCCTTCGCCATGGGATACGGGAACTTTATACGTTTCCCCGACTTTACAAGCCGAAAGCCAAGGGGATAAGTTCGATGCTACACGCACGTCCACCACCGTCGATACGTGGCGGGAAATATTATTGAAGGTGAGCGTAGGCGAATTTTCCGTCATTTCCTTTACATGACCGTAAGGAACAAGCCCCAACTTGATAAGCGCTTGGAAACCATTGCAAATACCGAGCGCCAAACCGTCACGATGATTCAAAAGTTCTTCAAGCTGTTCTGCGATATACGGATTGCGGAAGGTCGTGGCAATAAATTTACCGCTGCCGTCCGGCTCGTCACCGCCCGAGAAACCGCCGGGGAATGCAACAATGTTTGCATTTTTAATCGCCTTTACAATGCGCTCAACGCTTTCTTCAATGTCCTGCGGGGTGCGGTTGCGAACAACCACCGTTTCCACTTCCGCGCCTGCAAGGAGGAATTTTCTTGCGGTATCAAGCTCACAGTTCGTACCGGGGAATGCGGGGATAAAGACACGAGGTTTAGCAAGCTTCGTTGCAATATTCGTATACTTCGCACCCGACGTATAATCACAGTTTTCCGCCTTGCCGTCCGCTGCCGCCGTCGTTGCAAACACGCTTTCCAAAGGACTAATATACGCGCAAGCCGCACCGCCCATCGATACCTTTTGATTGCCGCATACGAACGATTCACCGCGTACCTGCCCTATGCATTTCTTCGCAACGCACGAACAAATCGCTTTTTCATCCTTCAAGGAAATAATCAAATCACCGTAACCTTCGCTGTACAATTCATCCGCAGTCATTTCGAATTCCACGCCCACGGAATTGCCGAGCGCGGACTTGATTACCGCCGCCCCGACACCGCCGTTTTCTACAACCGTTGCAAACGTGATATTGCCGTTTTCAATATTCTTATATACTTCTTCATACAGCTTTTTAAGCGAAACAAAATCGGGTACGGAATTTTCATCCTTGGGCACGGGAACATGATAAAGTTTTTCGCCGCCCTTTAAGACGTTGGTAATGAGCTTGCTCGCTTTTGCGGGTGCAAGTGCAAAGGAAATGAGCGTGGGGGGTACGTGGATATTTTCAAACGTACCGCTCATGCTGTCCTTACCGCCGATTGCGCCAAGCCCAAGCCCAATTTGCGCGTAGACTGCGCCAAGAAGTGCAGACGTGGGTACACCCCACACCTTTGCTTCTTTCGTCATTCTTTGGAAAAATTCCTGCAAGGTCAAACGAACGTCGCTATATTTTGCGCCCGTCGCCGCTACCTTGGATACCGATGCCACAATGGAATAAATTGCGCCGATAAACGGACTCGTTTCCATCAAATAGGGAGAATAGCCATACGCCGAAACCGTACAATCATCCGTTTCGCCGCCGCAAATCTTCGCCGCCATTGCGATTGCAGGCGTGCGTTGAGTTTTGCCCCCCCAAGGCATATATACCGTTCTTGCGCCGATGGTCGAGTCAAACGTTTCCGATAAGCCTTTCTTTGCGCAAACGTTTAAGTTCGACAAAACTTTCTTCGTTTCTTCCGCAAAGTCCAAGCCCGATTTTTTATCAAACCAAGTGGTGATTTCATCTGCAATTTCTACGTTCGTTTCCTGCTTCACGCCGTTCGTATTCAAGAAATCACGAGAAATGTCAACAATCGCTTTGCCCTTTAAGAACATACGCATTCTGCCTGTGTCGGTGACAACCGCAACGGGGGTAGCCGTCAAGTTTTCTTCCGCAGCAAGCGCAATAAATGCGTCTACGTCCTTTTTATCAATGACTACTGCCATACGTTCTTGCGACTCGGAAATTGCAAGCTCCGTACCGTTCAAGCCTTCGTATTTTTTGGGTACTTTGTCAAGCTCGATATCCAAACCGTCCGCAAGCTCGCCGATTGCAACGGAAACACCGCCTGCGCCGAAGTCGTTGCATTTTTTAATTTTACGAGTCGCTTCCTTATTCAAGAACAAGCGTTGCAATTTTCTTTCCGTTAAAGCGTTGCCCTTTTGCACTTCCGCGCCGCAGGTTTCTACCGAGTGCGCATCGTGCGCTTTGGATGAACCGGTCGCACCGCCGCAACCGTCGCGGCCCGTTTCCCCGCCGAGAAGGACGATAACGTCCCCTGCCTTGGGTGCTTCGCGATAGACCATTTCCTTTCTTGCACCCGCAACGACAAAGCCCGTTTCCAAACGTTTTGCTTTATAGCCTTCGTGGTAGACTTCGTCTACAATGCCCGTTGCAAGACCGATTTGGTTGCCGTACGACGAGAAACCAGCCGCCGCACGTTGGGTGATTGCACGTTGGGGAAGTTTGCCTTTCAACGTATCTTCCAAGCTTTCTCTCGGATCGGACGCACCCGTCACACGCATCGCTTGATAGACGTACGTTCTACCGCCCAAAGGATCACGGATTGCGCCGCCAAGACAAGTCGCCGCGCCGCCGAACGGCTCGATTTCCGTCGGGTGGTTGTGCGTTTCGTTCTTGAACATAACAAGATACTGTTCTTTCTTGCCATCAAGCTCCGCTTCAATTTGAATAGAGCAAGCGTTGATTTCGTCGGAAATATCGAGGTTATCGAGAATTCCGTCTTTTTTGAGTTTCTTTGCGGCAATTGTCGCCAAGTCCATAAGACAAGGATACTTATCAGGGCGTGCGCCATTAAGCTCTTGGTAAAGCTCTTCATAGAGATGATACGCCTTTTGGATACCCGTATTTTTGGACGTAATTTTTACGTTTTTCAGCTCGGTAGCAAACGTCGTGTGACGGCAATGATCCGACCAATAGGTATCAATTACTTTGAGCTCCGTTTCCGTTGGATTGCGTTTTTCCGTCTTAAAATAGTCACGGACAAACACCAAGTCAAGCGCGCTCATTGCAAAGCCAACTCGACCATGGTATGCCGTAATTTCTTCATCCGACATTTCGATAAAGCCGTCCACGTCGGCTACGGGTGCGCCTTCCGCAGCAATTCTCACGAGCGTTTCGGGCTTTTCAAAACCAACCTCTTCGCTTTCTACGGGGTTGATGATATGCTTTTTAATTGCGGTGAGCTCTTCGTCCGTCACGCCCTTCACCATATAGATTTTTGCGCACTTTACAAGCGGACGAGCTTTTCTCGTCAAAAGCTGTACGCATTGCGCCGCGCTATCCGCTCTTTGGTCGTACTGCCCTGTCAAATAACTAACGGCAAACGCCTTGTAGCCGTTTGGAATTTCCAAGTTTTCCAAATATACATAGTCAACGGGCGGTTCGGAAAACACGGACGGAATCGCCGCATTCAATTCTTCTTCCGTCAAACCCTCAACGTCGTAGCGCAAAACCAAACGAAAATCCTCCGTTTGGATATTGAGCAACGTTTTTACGTCCGACGCTTCTTTTCTTGCTTGTACGTTGTCCTTTTTTTCTACAAAAATTCTATAAATCATACCGCTTATTCCTTTGCAATTTCTCTATATTTAATACCGATATCTTTACGATAGTACATACCGTCGAAATGGATTTTTTCCGCATTTGCGTAAACCTTTTTTCTTGCGGCTTCGATATTCTCGCCCTTTGCGCAAACACCAAGCACACGACCGCCGCTCGTGACGAGTTTTCCGTCCTTTTCCGCCGTACCGGCGTGGCAAAGCATCACGTCTTTATCCAAATCGCCGATTACGATTTCCTTTCCTTTCTCGTATTTTTCAGGATATCCGCCGCTTGCAAGAACCAAGCATACGCACGCGCCTTCTTCCCATTCGATGTTTACTTCGTCCAACCGCTCGTCCACAATCGCCTCAAAGATTTCTAAAAGATCCGTCTTCAACATCGGCAAAATTACCTGCGTTTCCGGATCGCCAAAACGAGCGTTGTATTCAATCACTTTATAGCCGTCTTTTGTCTTCATTAAGCCAAAGTACAGCACCCCTTTGAAGGGTCTGCCTTCCGCATTCATCGCGGACACGGTAGGCTGCATAATCTTTTCCATTACCTCTTTTGCCGAATTTTCGCCAAAGAAAGGAGCAGGTGAAAAGGTACCCATACCGCCCGTATTCAAGCCCTCGTCGTTATCCATTGCACGCTTATGATCACAGCTTGTAATCATCGGTTTAATGGTCTTACTGTCGGTGAAAGCAAGGCAGGAAACCTCCGGACCTTCTAAAAATTCTTCCACGACAACCTTATTCCCTGCCGAACCAAATTTTTGATCGAGCATCATTTCGGCAAGCCCCTGCAAGGCATCTTCTCTCGTTTTACAAATGAGTACACCCTTACCAAGCGCAAGTCCGTCCGCTTTCAAAACGACGGGAATATTGCATTTCTCGACGTATTCTCTTGCTTTTGCATAGTCGTCAAACGTTTCGTAGCTTGCCGTCGGAATGCCATATTTTTTCATCAGTTCTTTGGAAAAAGCTTTGCTTGCTTCAAGGATTGCGGCGTTCTTTTTAGGGCCGAAAGCGCGATGTCCGCGGCTCTCCAATTCATCTACAAGCCCCAAAGCCAAAGGATCGTCGGGGGTAACGACGGTGAAATCGATATCCCCTTTTTGATCGACCCAATCGCCGACCGCATTCACGTTGCAATAATCCACGTTGACAAGCTCTGCATCCTGCGCAATGCCTGCATTCCCTTTCATGGCGTATATTTTCGTCACCTTGGGCGATTTTTTTAACGCTTGAATTACTGCGTGCTCTCTTCCGCCGTTTCCAATCACTAAAACGTTCATCATCTTCTCCGTTTATTTCAAAATTCTAACGATGCGCCCCTCTTTGCAAACTTTTCCTTCGCAGAGAAGCTTGACGCATTCAGGAAGCATTTTATGCTCCTCTTTTAAGATTCTTTGCTGCAAAATTTCAGCCGTATCGTCAGGTTCAACAGGGACAGCTCGTTGCATCAAAATCGCGCCGCCGTCCACTTCCGCGGAAACAAAATGCACCGTCGCCCCGCTTAATTTTACACCGTGTGCAATCGCCGCCTCGTGAACGTGTAAGCCGTAATACCCCATGCCGCAAAAGGAAGGAATGAGCGAGGGATGAATGTTGATAATCCTATCCTCAAACTCCTTGATAAATTCTTCCGGCACGACCAAAAGCCAGCCAGCCAAAACGATATATTCCACGCCCGATTCTTTCAAAAGGTGCGCAACGTGGCGGTAAAAGGCAGCCTTATCCGAATATGCGGATTTTTCATATACAAGCGGCTCGATGTCGTGTTTTTTGGCTCGGTCAATCGCACCGATTCCAGGCTTTGATGCCACCAGGTATGCGATTTCGCAAAATTTCTCACGCTCGTTGGCATCAATCACCGATTGAAAATCCGTGCCTCCGCCCGATGCGAATACTGCTATCTTCTTCATGATTTTTTCCTTCTGTACCGCTATTACAAAGCAAGCCGCGCTTTGTAATAGCGGATATGATATCGTACTATACGCTTACTTTAAGATAACGCCTTTGCCAGCAACGGTCTTACCCACTACAACCACTTCTTCGCCCGTAGCTTTGAGGGATTCCATCGCCGCTTCTACGTTTTCGGGTGCAACACATACAATCATACCAATACCCATATTAAAGGTATTGTAAATTTGTTCGTCGGTGATCCCTGCACGCTTTTGCATTACTTTGAATACGGGGGGTACTTCATAGGAATTCTTTTCAATTTCCGCCGCAACACCCTCGGGTAAAATTCTGGGAATATTTTCAATAAAGCCGCCGCCCGTGATGTGCGCAATCCCTTTTACTTCCACCTTTTCAATCAAGGAAAGAATGCTCTTTACGTAAATGCGCGTAGGTTTCAAAAGCACTTCCGCTGCACTTGCACCGAGTTCTTCATCGTATGCTTCCAAAGCCGCTTTATCGCTATCGCCAAAGAGTTTTCTAACGAGCGAATAACCGTTAGAATGTACGCCCGTCGATTTCAAACCAATCAATACGTCGCCAGGAACAATGCTCTTGCCGTTGATAACCTTTTTCTTATCGACGATACCAACCGCAAAGCCAGCCAAATCGTATTCGCCGTCGGGATAAAAACCAGGCATTTCCGCCGTTTCACCGCCGATGAGCGCACAGCCTGCTTGTTTACAGCCGTCCGCAATCCCCTTTACAACGTCCGCTTCTGCTTCGGGATAAAGTCTGCCGCAAGCATAGTAGTCCAAGAAAAACAAGGGCTTTGCGCCTTGGCAAACAATGTCGTTTACGCACATCGCAACCGCATCAATACCAATCGTATCGTGTTTTTCAAGCAAGAACGCATATTTGAGCTTCGTGCCTACGCCGTCCGTACCAGCTACAAGCACGGGTTCTTCCATCTTCTCGCCAGCGATCGAATAAAAACCGCCAAACGAACCTAAATCCCCGATAACGTTGTTATCATAGGTGGATTTTACGTGTTTTTTCATGAGTTCTACGGCTTTATAGCCTCTCGTTACGTCTACGCCGCTGTCCTTATAAGAAATTGCCATTTTTTCTACTCCATTATTTATCGTTAATTTTTATTTTCGGAAATTTTATGATCGTATTTGCTTTCGCCGCTTTCGGTGGGAATTTCCGTAGGGTACTCCCCATTGAAGCACGCTGCGCAGTAGCCCTTACATTTGCCCGACACCCCAAGCTCAAACACCGCTTCCAACGGCAAGAACCCTACCGAGTCCGCACCGAAAAGCTTTGCCATTTCTTTGGGGGTGTACTTGCACGCAATCAATTCCGCACGAGAACCGATATCCGTCCCGTAATAGCAGGGATTCAAAAATTCAGGCGCAGACGAGCGAATATGGATTTCCTTCACGCCTGCATCTCGCAAGAGCTTGACTACGCGAATCATCGTCGTACCACGAACAATGGAATCGTCTACAAGCACCACTCGCTTCCCCTCTACCGTTTCTTTGACGGGGTTCAGCTTGATTTTTACCTTGTCTTCACGAACGTTTTGACCGGGGTCAATGAACGTTCTACCGATATATTTATTCTTGATAAGCCCCAAGCCGTAAGGAATGCCCGAAGCCTCTGCGTACCCTATCGCCGCGTCGATACCCGAATCGGGCGCACCGATTACGACGTCCGCCTCTACGGGATGCGCCTTCGCCAAGAACGCGCCCGCACGCTTACGCGCCAAATGCACCGAACAATCCGCAATCACGGAATCGGGACGAGCCGTGTAGAGATATTCAAACACGCAAAGACGTTCTTCCTTACCGCAATGCTCGGTGATTGAGCGTACGCCGTCCTTGGAAAAGACTACGATTTCGCCCGGCTCTACGTCGCGAACAAGGGTCGCGCCAACCGCATTGAGCGCGCACGTTTCACTCGAAACGACGTACTCACCATCGTCACGTTGACCAAAGCACAAGGGGTGCATACCGTGAATATCACGAGCAGCAATCAGCTTTTGCGGCGACATAATCAAAAGAGAGTATGCCCCTTTGAGCTTGCTCATTGCTCGGCAAACGGCTTCCTCAATCGAGTTCGATTGAATACGCTCTTTGATAATCACAGCAGAAATGATTTCCGCATCGTTTCCCGTATGGAAGATCGAGCCTTGCAGCTCCATTTCCCTTTTCAAGGCAATCCCATTGACAAGCTTTCCGTCAAAGGAAATCGCCATTCTTCCCTTACTATGATTGACTACAATCGGTTCGGCGTTGATTCTATCTTTCGTGTCCGACGTGCCATAACGCACGTTCCCCAACGCCAACTGTCCCATACCAAGCGATTTCAAAATCGTCGGCGTGAAAACTTCGTTGACGATGCCCGAATCTTTATACGCGTGGAAAACGCCGTCGTCGTTCACAACAATACCGCAAGACGCTTGACCACGATGCTGTAAGGAATACAACCCGTAGTAAACGCTCGAAGCAACACTCGCCGTTTCCGTGCCAAAAATACCGAATACCGCCATGGATTATGCCCCCATGAGTCTTCTCATCATTTCTTGATAAGCGCCTTCTACGCCGCCAAGGTCGCGACGGAAACGGTCTTTATCCAATTTTTCGCCCGTCGTGGAATCCCAGAAACGGCAGGTGTCGGGGGAAATTTCGTCCGCAAGCACGATCGTGCCGTCCGCCGTCTTACCAAATTCAATCTTGAAGTCGACAAGGGTGACGTTGAGTTTTTTGAAATATTCCTTCAATACTTCGTTTACCTTGAACGCCATCGATTTTACGAGCGCGATTTCCTCTTTCGTTGCAAGCTTTAACGCAAGCGCATGATATTCGTTCAAAAGCGGATCGCCCAAATCGTCGTTTTTATAGGAAAATTCGATCGTGGGTTCGTCGAAAACAACCCCTTCCGCTACGCCGTAATGTTTTGCAAACGAACCAGCGGAAATATTGCGGATAATCACTTCCAAGGGAAGAATTTTTACCTTCTTCACCACCGTTTCACGATCAGAAAGTTCTTCCACAAAATGCGTGTTTACTCCTTCCCTTTCCAAAATTTGCATTAAGAAATTGCTCATCTTGTTGTTGATAACACCCTTTCCTTCAATCGTGCCCTTTTTAAGACCGTTGAACGCCGTTGCGTCGTCTTTGTACGATACGATTACAAGGTTTTCATCTGCGGTCGCAAAGACCTTTTTTGCTTTTCCTTCGTAGAGCTGTGCTTTCTTTTCCATGACTATTCTCCTAAAAATTTATTTTTTGATTTGATTATAACATTTCCTGCAAAGCTGCGTCGTCCGCATTAATCTTTGCTTTCATTGCATCCTTGTATTGCGAAAGCTTGTCCGCAATTTCGGGATATTTAATCCCGAGCATCTGCAACGCCAAAAGCCCTGCGTTTTCGCCGCCGTTTACCCCAACGGTCGCAACGGGAATCCCCGAAGGCATTTGCACGATAGACAAAAGACTATCCAAGCCGCCCATCATATCCGTTTTCACGGGCAAACCGATTACGGGCAAGGTCGTAAACGCCGCCACAACGCCGCCCAAATGCGCCGCTTTCCCAGCCGCACAAATCAAAACCTCGATCCCGCGATCCTTTGCATTTGCCGCATATTCGTGCGCCTCATCAGGGGTGCGATGCGCAGAAATTACGCGCACGTCCGCATCTACGCCAAATTTTTTCAAGACCGCTACTGCAGGTTTTACCACGTCGAAATCCGACTTACTACCCATTAAAATGCCGACTTTTGCCATTGTATTTCTCCTAAAAATTGTTTAGTTTCTAAAAAAGTGGAGCGCAACATAGTTGCACTCCACCTAAATCATCCTATTTTTGCGCGATAAAGACCGTCCCCCGATTTTACAATCGAAGAAGAGATGAAAGTTATGCGTGCGGAAAAAACCTGTTTTTTCGCAAGATTTCTTTCATTTCGACAGTATCTCATAAGCGACCTCACACATCCTCACCTTGATCTGCTATCTTTTCCCTTTATCCTACTTTTACATTATAACAAAAAACTGCAAAAAACGCAACCCCCAAACGAAAAATTACGCCATATTTTTTGCAATGTTATTTTTTCACAAAAAAGTGTGAAATTTGTGAATTTTTTCATTCGGGAAAAATGTATTTCCCAACTATTGACTTTTTGTTTTTTCGTGGTATAATAAAGGCAATAAATTTTATTTATGGAGCAATTTTATGAAAAAAATCACTTTATTGGGCGACTCCATTCGCCTTGGTTATGGAGCGAAAGTCCCTGCCCTTTTAGGGGATAATTACGAGGTCTTTCAGCCCGAAGAAAATTGCCGTTTCGCAAAATACACCTTGCGTATGCTTTTTGATTACAAAGATCAAATCTCAGGCAGTGACGTGATTCATTGGAACAACGGGCTTTGGGATTGCACCGAGCTTTTTGGCGACGGAACCTTCACCCCCGTCGAGGAATACATTGCGACCATGCTTCGTATCGCTCGTCTTTTGAAAGAAGTCACCCCCAACGTTATCTTCGCGACTACCACCCCTACACACCCCGAGTATCCGCACACGCACAATGATAAAATCGATATTATCAATGCGGCACTCGTGCCCAAGCTCGCAGAAATGGGGATTATCATCAATGATTTGCACGCCATTGTAGCGGCACATCCCGAATATATTTGCGAAGACCAAATCCACCTTACAGACGAGGGTTTTGAAGCTTGCGCCAAGCAAGTGGTAGCTTGTATAAAACAATTCGACTAATTCCTTGTATTTACAGCATAAAAGCGACGGCATTTGCCGTCGCTTTTTCATTTCAACGCGTACACGGTACGCACATTCTCCTTTTACAGCTTTTCATAAGAAAGCGTTTCAATCCCATGACGAGTGAAAATTTCGTCCGCTTTTTCCAAATCCGACGTCTTAATCACAATCGACGCATCCTCGCCCGCTACGGATAAGCCGTACATATATTCCACGTTCAATTCCTCGTCGGCAACTACTCGCAAAATCTTTTGCAAACTGCCCGGCGTGTGGGGAATTTTCAAGATGAATACGTCCGTCAGCATACAGGAAAATCCTGACGCGGAAAGGGTTTCCTTTCCTAAAACGGGTTTATCGGAAAGAATACGCAAAAGACCGTATTCCGCCGTATCTGCAAGGCTCATCGATAAAATGTTCACGTCCTTTTCTTTGAGTACGTCCAAAACGTGACCAAGCCGTCCCTTTCGATTTTCTATAAATACCGATATTTGTTTCGTTACCATAACTCCCTCCTTATTTCACGTTCCGCAAATCTTTGATACGTTTTGCTTTCCCTTCGAATCGTTGCAAGGTGTTCGGGGATTCCAAGCGAATCTTTGCATCCAAGCCAAGCACGACTTTGAGTTTGTTCCTCGTCGTCGCCTCAATACGTTGCAGCTCGGCGAACGAGTCCGTTTCCTTGTTAAGCTCGACTCGCACGGTCAATTTATCCGTATAGCCCTCTCTTTCCACCACAATTTCGTAGTGAGGACCAAGCTCGGGCACGGACAACACCACCTCTTCGATTTGTCCGGGGAATACGTTTACGCCGCGAATTTTGAGCATATCGTCGCTTCTGCCCGAAAGATTTTCCATACGACAGGTCGTTCTTCCGCAAGCGCAAGGCTCGTAGAACAGCCGCGTGACGTCCTTCGTACGATAACGAATCAACGGCAAACCTTCCTTCTTGATGCACGTGATAACGAGTTCCCCCTTTTCACCGATAGGCAAAACTTCGCCCGTATTGCTATCAATAATCTCAGGAATGAAATAGTCTTCGTTAATATGCATACCGCAATGCTCTAAACATTCCCCTGAAACGCCAGGCCCCATCAACTCGCTCATACCATAGTTGGACGTAATCTTAATATCACGACCCCACGCATGGTGCATTTCCTCACGCATCGCATCCGTGAGCAATTCACTCCCGACAAGCGCAATCTTTACCCCTAAATCACGTTGTGGCTCTATTCCCAGTTCTCTCGCCACTTCCGCAAGCCGCAAAGCATATGAGGGGGTTGCGACAAGCAAGGACGTTCTGAAATCCTTCATGTACATGAGCTGTTTTTCGGAATTTCCCGTAGACGAGGGCACGATTGCCGCCCCGATTTTTTCCAAACCGTAATGCAGCCCCAGCGCGCCCGTAAACATACCGTAGCCAAAACAAATTTGCGCCACGTCCTTTTCCGTCGCACCACCCATACAAGCGATACGCGCAACGCAATCCGTCCACGTTTCCAAGTCCTCGCGCGTATAGCCTACGACCGTCGGTTTTCCCGTCGTGCCCGAGCTTGCGTGAATTCTCACGAGCTCGTCTTGCGGTACGGCAAAAAGCCCAAACGGATAGGTATCTCGCATATCTTGCTTGGTCGTAAACGGGAGTTTTTGCAAATCCGCAAGCGATTGAATATCCTGCGGCTTTACCCCCATTTCGTCCATTTTTGCACGGTAATAGGGCACTTTCTCATACACCCGTGCGACCGTTTCCTGCAAGCGCGCAAGCTGCAATTTTTCCATCTCGACCCGAGAGAGCGTCTCTTCTTTCGACCAAATCATACTTCCACCATTTCCTTTTCTTCTTCCGTTTTTTCTTCAAACGCCGCATCGAGCGTTCCCTTATCGGGCGCTTTTGTACACGAGCTCACAATCGCCGTTGCAATCAACGAGTACGCCATGCAAATCACGCCAATCATAGGCGAACAGCCAATCCCCGACTTTACCGCCAAGCCAAACGAACAATTCCAACCATTACTATCGTAGCCAAACACAAAAATCAACGCTACCGTTAAGACGAGCGAACCGACAATAGAAGTCCACACCGCAGGGCGAGTCACCTTTTTCCAAAGCACGCCAAGCACGTACGGGCCCATAAAGCAGCCAGCCAAAGTCCCCCAGCTCAACCCCATCAAATAAGCAATCGCCGAAATTTTGTACTTCTCATTCAAAATCGCCAAGATAACGGAAATCGCCACGAACATCAAGCAAAGGGATTTCATTACCCAATTCACCTTTTTATCAGATGCGTCCTTTTTCACGCTGCCCTTATAAATATCAATGGCAATAACGGACGCAGACGCCAACGAAACGGACGACAACGTCGACATACTCGCCGATAAAATCAGCACGGCAATCAACCCAGTCAAGCCCGTCGGGATTACGATACTCATCATCTTCGGCACAATGTCGTCCGAGCCTACCCCTGCAAGCTCAGGGAAAAACGCCGAAAGCGCACCTGTAAAATATGCGCCAAAACCAATAATCAACGCAAACACGGTGCTCACAACCGTACCTTGCACGATCGCCTTATCGTCACGAATGGCGTAATATTTATGTACCGTTTGCGGCAACGCCCATACGCCGAACGACGTAAGGAAAATAAGCGAGAGCAAGGATGCAGTGTTGCCATACAAACCTTTATTTGAGCTTGAAAAGGTGAACCAGCCAAGCTCGTCGCTGCTCGTCAATTTCGACAAATTCCAGCTAATGTTATCGTGATTCATAAAGCAAATCACCATCGCAACCACGCCGATAATCATAATAATCCCTTGGATAAAATCGGAAAGCGCCGTAGCGAAATACCCACCGAAAAACAAATACAATGCCGTGAGTGCAGCAAGCCCGACCATCACCGTCCAACCAGGAATATCGAACACAATACGGAAAAGCGAGCTTAATCCGTTATACACGGACGCCGAATAAGGGATCAAAAACAAAAAGATTATCACTGCGGAAAATAATTTCAGTTTTTGGCTATTATAACGTTTTTCAAAGAATTCGGGCATCGTTTTAGCGGAAAGACGAGCCGTCATTTTCTTCGTCCGTTTTGCCAAAACCAACCAAGCAATCAAGGAGCCGAGAATTGCATTCCCTACCCCAATCCAAATGGATGCCAAACCGTATTGCGCGCCGAATTTCCCTGCATACCCGATAAAAATAACAGCGGAAAAATACGTCGTACCATACGCAAATGCGCTCATCCAACCGTTTAAGCCTTTTTTGCCTGCCAATAGAAAATCTTTGACCGAGCCCGACCGATTCCTCGTGTAAATCGCAATACCGACCATTCCCAGCGCATACAGCGCCAAAATCACGTAATCAACTGCCATAACCTCTTTCCATCTCTCATTAATTTTTTCGATTTTTCCAACCCAATCAATCCATTTTGATGATTATAACACATTTCATTATATGCTGTCAAACGAACAACGAATAAAAAACTTTGTTTTTTTAGTTTTGATAAAAGAAAAGCGCCTTAGCAAATCGCTAAGGCGCTTTTCGTATTGATTTATGCTTCAATCCATTTGATTTCGTAAGGTTTTAAGGTAAGTTCTTGCGAGTTGCCGTTGATGTCGAAGAAAATAGTCGTTTGCTCCACACTTGTATTGTTGGTAATCGCATATCTATCCCCATAAAAATGTGCTTCGGTAAGCGGGTTTATACAATAGGATTTCCTATCCATATTCTCTTTGCCTGCCGTCCAAAGGATTGCGCGATAGAGAAGTTTTGCGTTTTCCGCCGAATAAGGCAAGCCCGTGACATAAAAGCTTCTACCCTTGCCATAAGCATTCGTCGCCATCTTCACTTCGCCAACGTTGACCTTGCGCGTAAATCTATCCGAGAATACGATATCCACGACGTTCGTGCCGTTGAGTGCAAAAATATTCTTCTTATCTTCGCCATAATCGACGGGGCTTTGAATACCGTCTAAAATAAAATGTTCGCCGTGTTTTTCAATATTATATTTATCTTCCCCAAGCGAAATGCCGCATTCCTTATCCACGCCGAGCACGTCGGAAAGCTGGAAGAACTTGCCGTTTCTAAGAAGTGCCGTAGGCTCGCCAACACCGATAAAACCACCGCCGTTATAGACGAATTTTCTTACCTTCGTGACAACCTCTTCGTCCGCCCAGAATTCACCACCGCTCCAAGCCGTGCCTGCGTCGCCCGCATTGATTACAACGTCGAATTCGTCAAGCTTACCCGCTTTTACGTCGTCGAAATTGATAAACGAAACTTCCACAGGAAGCCCCGAAAGCGCCTCATAAATACCTTGATAGGAATAGCTTTGCTGATACCACAGCTCGTGCGCGGTCATATTACACATCCAACTACGCTTTTTGCCCCAAGCATTCAAAATTGCCACTTTTGCAAAGTTTTTCGGGGTTTGCGTCTTGACTGTATCATAGATATATCGAAATTCATCGCATACCTGCCCCGCCCGTTCGATGAATTTAGGGAACTTTGCCGCCAATTCTAAGTAGCCGCCGAAGCCGATTCTATCGAGCGGATTACGCATCATGGCTCTGCGCGCCGTAATCCAGTTGTTATTCAATTCCGCGACCGCATTGTCTTCATTTCCTTCAAAGAAGGTGTCGGGGAAGAAATAGGGCAAGAAACGCCCTTCTTTATATTTAACCCCTTCCACGTCGGAAAGCATTCGAACGGTCACGCCACCGCCAACCGACCCAACGAGCGCATCCAAACCGAGTTCTTTATATCTTTCACCAAAGATTTCTGCACCAATCCAGCAATCACCAAGGAACATCATTGCTTCCTTGCCGTTATCGTGCGTAATTCTCACCAAGTCCTTGACTGTTTCCGTGACAAAGTTTTCAATAAACTGCATCCAATCCTTATATTCTTTCGTGGGAATGCGGTGGGTTTGGTTGTAATACCCTGCATCTACGAGATACTCCGCGCGCATTTTGTAGCCGTACTGTTTTTCGAAATCGTCGAGCATGCGAGGGCTGACCGCCATATTGTAGCCAAACCAATCGACGTTTCTTTCCTTGCCGTATTGATTGAATACGAGCGAAAACATATACAAGAAGGTTGTAAAACGAACCACGTTGCTTTCGGGGTTTTCGTCGCACCAACGTTGCAAGTTTTCACGGATAAACTTTCTCGTCTTGGGATAATACGGATCGTACATAATATGATGCGGCTCGTCCCAGTTGTTTGTGATATAGTTGTACATGTGTACAGGATGCCAAAGGGAAATCCCTAAAAATGCTACAGTATACTGATGGAACGGCGTTGCATTCGTAAGAATTACGTCCCCTTTTTCTTCGTCAATTTTCCATTCAACGCATACCTGCCCCGTCGTTCTATCTATAACTTCGATATATTTAACCGCTTCGGGCGAGAAGTCGGGCTTGACTTGTTCGGCATAAAACGTATCCA
This sequence comes from Candidatus Scatosoma sp., assembly GCA_045656625.1. GTDB lineage: Bacteria > Bacillota > Clostridia > Christensenellales > Borkfalkiaceae > Scatosoma. The sequence goes on from JAZORL010000078.1 coordinate 16,712, forward strand.
TCAAATGCACACAAAGAGTGTTTTCCGTTGCCGTGACAAAGGGGGTCATAATAAACATATGCTGCCATTCATCGGGGTTATTCGCCGCCCACTCGTGGTTACCGCGGTCTACAAAATATACGTTATAAACCTTGTCCGCGATTTCCTTCGGGTTTTTCGGGAGCTTTACGCCGTCGCAATCACGCACCGCATCCGCACCCCATAAATCCGCAATTCTTTTCGTGCCTTCTACGTAATTTTCGTCCGTAGGAATTGTAATTCTGCCTTTTCTCATAGTTTTTTATCCCTTTTTATAATTTCATCATAACAACCGACAACGGCGCTATTATGATACTCTCTACCTTGCTGCAAGCCTTCAAATTGCTATCAAGATAAACCTCATAAGCTTTGTCAAATTCGGCTAAAACAGGTCTATTATTGTAGTTGACAAGGAATTGCATCTTCTCGCCGTTATACGCATACGCCGCCGTAAGCACCGAATCGGCATATAAATACGTCTTTTGGTCTTCCAACAAGAATTTTTCTTTCGTACAGCTTATCTGCACAGGCGGAATCATTTTTCCGCAATGCAAGAAATTCTTGCCCCCTGCCCTTCTCCAAGCATTCAGCTCCTTGATGAAGGGAAGTACAATAGTTTTATCTACGTGCTGGCCTTTCGGCGCTACGTAATCGCACCATGCGTATTGTAAATCCCCATTACCGTTGAGCACCACGGTCAACATATCCCCTGCCGTAAAGGAATATGCCAAACGGTATGTAAAGTTGTTGTCCGTCTTTTCAAGCATAGCGCAAATTTGATTGCCCATAAAGTTATTTACGTACTCGTGATACAAATAGGAATAAATGGGAATGGGAGTACCAATATAATAATTTAATTCAAAGCGGTTGTCGCTGAAAGGCAACTGCGTCAAGAAGGGCTCTGCCGCGGACGATTCACAACCGAACAGCACCTTCTTTTTCTCAATCGACGATAAGAGCTTATTCGTTTCGATTTGTTGCCATTTCCCAGGCGCAGGCGTGTGACCGTGCTGGTCGCTATAACAAAAATAACTGCCGCCGCCATGGTTTTGGTCGAGTGCTTGCACGTAATCGATGCCGCTTTGGCAAATCTTTTCAAACTCCTCTTTGAATAGATTCTTCGTTCCTTCGCTACTCGGGCAAAAATCATAGCCCATTCTTTGCGCCTTACAAATCATACTCGCAATTTCGCCGTTGGAATTTGTACAAAGACAATTTTTTATGCCTAAACTTTCGAATTTCTCTTCACAACTATATTCTAAATCGATATTGCTCTGCTGTGTCCAACCCATACCGCTACAATAAAGCCCGACGAGCATATCTTTTTCGTGCGCTTCTTTTACAAACGCGCCGAACTCGTTTTCCCCACCGTAAGGCGGCCAAACGTACGGCGGTGCCCAAGGTGCCGTGCCTTCCCAATGCATGAGAAGTGCCATCACCTTGCTCTCCGTCGTTTTCGCCAGCTCGTCCAAAAGCGGAAAGGCATTTTTATATGGATACAAACCGTTGTTAGAAATATCCGTATCGTGCGTCCCACGAATCGGATAAGCAACGACAAGCGGCGTTTCTTCATACCACGTCGGCAAACTGCTATTAGCCAATATTTTCTTCAAGCCGTCGGGTAAATGCTTGCTAAACCAAGCATAGTAAATATCCGCCGCGGCATACCAATCACCGTCGAAAATTTGCATCACCGAGTCAAAGGGCATGGAATAATCTTCACCGTAATGCACGTCGCAAAAAGCACGCATAAAAATTTTGATATTGCCGTTATTATAGCAAAAATCAATGTGCTTGGTCGTTCTTCCCTCATCGTGCATACCCAAATACACGCCGCCGTTTTCGGCTACGTACGCAATAAACTGCGCAAAAATCATGTTCGGGAAAATGGAATAGGTGTTTTTACTTGGATAATCAGGCTCCGCATAACGGAATGGCATACTTTCTCTATACGCCATATTCGTCACTTTACAGCCTTCGTTGTACGGGTACACAATTTCGCCCCTACCGCCGCACTCGTCTTTCAACTTCCCTGCTACGGTAAAGGACATAAGCTCTACCCATTCAAGCAAATCTTGCGTTTTATTGTGTACGTCAATACGCCAAAGCAAGCTATCATTTTCCTGTTTCAACGTAATTTTTGCATCAAAAAACTCCGACGCATAGACCGCGACGTTCTTCTCAAACGCTACCAACGTACATTCTGCGGACGAAACGATTTTCGTTTCCCCCGTTTTCTTTCTCAATTTTACGGAAAACATCGGCGTAGAGCCTTCGTTGACTCTTTGCCCGACGCGCAAAATTTCCGTGATTTCGCCATGCGTAAAATCAATGGCAATCACCCCTTTTTTGCTCACCGTATACCGTTTTATGATAGGCATAACCATCATGCACCTACATCCTAATTAAACTCTATAAACGCGGCAACTGCTTGGGGCATTTTTTGCCCCAACCTGCCGCTTTCATGTTTCTTTTATGCTTTTACTGCGTAAATTGTGGAAATTTGCCAACCAGCCGCATCCGCATTGCCAATATATACGTACCATTGACCTTGCGCATTCAGCTGAATATCCGCATTTGAAATCGTAACCTTCGTCCAAGACTTCGCCGTCAAAGTAGTGAAATCCACGGAATCCGTCCATGTGCCGCTTACGTCGCCCGCCAAGTGGAAGGTTTGATCCGCTTCGGTAGGATTATAAATCCAAAGCTCGAAATGATCATAGCCTGCAGGCAATGCATTTGCAAGTTTATTCGTTTGCAACGTACCCATCGTGCCTGTGTTGTTGGTATCAATATAATATTGTTCGCGAGAAATATTGTAAACTTTACCGTATTCGTTCGTTTCGCCACTATCCGCCTTTACCCCAAAATCAAGCGAAACTTCCATCTTTTCAGCCACAGGGATATCCGACGTCTTACAGCCGACAATTACGCCAATTTCCAACGTTTGATTGATGATATCCGTATTCCAAAGACTCATTGCCCAATCATCCGCAATAATATTCGTTGAAACGTCTAAGGTAATCATCGTCCAAGTATCTTTCGTGACGGGATATTGCGTAATCGTGTTGCTGTTATTCGCCCAATTCGTACCCCAACCGTCGTTAGCCGTGTCGTCAGACATATACAAATAGCCGTTAACGCTACTTCTTACGTAGAAAGAAATCTTATCGTATCCAGCAACAGACGGGAAGTTGATAAATTGAATCGCCGCTTTCCCGCCTTCGCCTGCCGTAGACACGAAAATACTGCCTTGCGCTTCATCCATAGCAAGCGCACCCGTCGCGCCAATCTCAAGCTTGGGGTTGTGCATAGCCGCAGGGATAGCCTTTACACCGTCTGCATCGGGCGTATAAAGCGCCGTATAACCCTTGCTCGCCGCAAGCAACGTTTCAAGCTTGGACGCATTGCTTACTTGCGCTTTGCCGTCATCGGAAAGCTCGCCGTACATTGCATTTGCGCTCGCAATTGCGGAAAGATAACGGAAATCCGCAGGCATCGATACATTTTCAGGCAACGCCGCGATTGCATCCGCTACCGCCGCAATCAATTCCGTTTCATTCAACTTTTCCGTGGCAGTCCATTGCGCTACAAGCTCGATATTGCCCGTAATAGGCGTATCAAAGCTAAATTCCGCGCCGTCCAAAAGCCAGCATGCAAACGTATAATCATAAGTATCGTCGGAAGCTTTGGTAGGATTTACAGGTTTTACAGCTTTCATACCTTCCGTGATAGCAACGGAATCAATCGCGTTGCCGCCGTCCGTGTTAAAGCTTACCGTATATTGTGTATAATAGTCACGCGTAATGCCAGTAGGAAGCTCTGCCATCGCCGCATCGTCCACGTTTTTAAGAATCGTTGTACCTACGCACGTTTTTACCGATACGTTTTCGAATGTAAAACCGTTTGCCGTATCGAAGAGAAGCGTGCTTGCGCTATCCTTGCTAAATTCAATTTTGACGTTTGTAAACTTCGCCTTTCTACCAACCAAGGCAAAAAGCGACGAACCGTCACCAAGTTTCACATCGGTAAAGCTGATATTTTGAACTTTTGCATCCATACCAAGCGCGCCAAACAAGCCGTTCTTCCACGAGTCGATGGTAAGTCCGCTAATCGTATGCCCGTTGCCCTCCAATACACCACGGAACCCAACAACGTCTTGCCAGCCAGCCGCCGTATCTTCGATAACCGCACTGCTTGCATCGATATCGTCAGCCAATACGTAATAGCCGATATTTGCCTCGTCACCGTCTTGATGTCCAAGCGACAACAAGTCGTTCTTCGATTTAATGAGCTTATCGACAAATTTCGCTTCTACAACGATCGGGCATTCGATGCCGTCTACATCATAAACTACCGCAAGCGTCAAAATGTAGGGTTTCCAATCCCCTTCGGTGGACGTTTTTTCATACTTATCCGCCGCAAACGTATATACCAAGCCTTCGTTCGCGGATTCGATATCAACGATATCGCCATCCTTCGCATCAACGTAGCTACCCTTCATACGAACGATTTGTTTTACCGACTTAATCGGAAGGTTTTCCGCACCTACGACAACCTTGGAAAGATCAATCGCCAAATTATCCGCATCTACGTACGGGGATTGATAATCCAACGCATAAACGTCTTTTTGATCGCCGCACGAGCAAACGCAAAGGAGTTTTCTCCAATCTTCATCAGCAGACTTCCATTCGTGCTTGTGCGCTACGGAGATTTCTGCGGTCTTTTCATCGCCGTCCATCGCGTCCGTCGATGCAATCAATACCTTTGCAACGTACGTCTTCCCAGCCACAAACGCTTCGGGTGCAACTTCCGTTTCGCCGTCAAAATATTGAATCACGATTTCCGCATCGGGGAAATTCGACGTCGCTTCAATTACGGGCGCAACGCCGCAGGTCGTTTCATAAGCCGATTCTACGCCGCTGATTTCCGCTTTCGCCTTTTCTACGGTGACCGCAATGTCAACACTCAACCCGTTATAGTTAATCGTGATTTTCGTGTCGCCAAATGCAAACGCGTCCCCGCCGTTTTCGTACGTATAGGTCAAATATTCGTTATCTAAATATTCCCCTTCGCAGCCTTCGCATTTATATGCAAGATACATATCCGTAGAATCAAACGCTTCGCCCACTTTATACGTCGTCTTAGACGGCGCTTGCGCTACATCAAGCAACATTTCCGATACGTGATTCGTGGGATCAAGTTCCCCTGCAATGGACGTAATTTCATTTTTATCTACGTCGAAGAGTTTACCACAGCCGTTATCGCAGGTGTAATGCGCAATCGTGCCAGCGGCACTACAATTGCCGGCTTGTTCCGCCACAAATTTATATTCGTGACCAAGCGCGTCAACCGTAGGAATTTCTTCAATTACGTTCTTTTCCGCATCAAAAATTACGTCACAGCCTTCGCAAGTAAAATACGCCTCGTTGCCGCCATTTTCACAATCCGCCTCTACCGCGTCGTGCGAAACGTAAGCGTGGGTATGCGATTCGCCAGGGTCTTCACTCGTTTCGGGGTCTTCCGAATTTTCGGGGTCTTCTGAATTTTCGGGTGATTCACTCGTTTCGGGCGATTCGCTCGTTTCGGGTGATTCACTCGTTTCGGGCGATTCGCTCTTGACAGGCTCTGAATCGTCTTTCGACGAACCGCCACAAGCCGCAAAACCGCCTGCTGTCGTCAATGTCAATGCAAGACAAGCCAACCACGTGATAAGTCTTTTTTTGCTCATATTTTTTCTCCTTATAATATATTTCGTTTATTGACAATAGCGCAACGCTGTTTTCATTAATCTTTAGGTAAGAAGGGGGGCGTGTACGTATTCACCACTTTCCACGTTGCCACAAGCGTGATATTTTCCGTCACCACGTCCTTCTCAAAATCCCATTCTTTGCCGTTATATTCCCAATAGAGAAATTCATATTCCGCTGTGTTAGAAGATTTTTGCGGGTTGGTCGGTTTTACAACCTTCCCCCCTTCTAAAACACTCGTAGATGCCACTTCACTACCACCGTCCGAATCGAAGGTGACCGTATAATAAATTTCTTCTTTTTCGCCGCCCTCACTCGTTTCGGGATTCTCGCTCGATTCAGGAGTTTCGCTCGTTTCGGGCGTTTCGCTTGATTCGGGCGTTTCACTCGTTTCGGGCGTTTCGCTTGATTCAGAGTTTTCACTCGTCACGGACGATTGCACGGAAGAATCTTCTTTAGATTTTCCGCAAGCTACCGCCGATAGCATCATAAAGGCGAGCAACGCCGTTAAAAATAATTTCTTTTTCATTGCATCACCTTTTTAAGCCCAATCAATCGCTTGAAAACAAATTTCAGGGGGACAAAATACAACGTCGTCTTCACCGCCCTGCGCTTGCTTAAACGCAAATTCAGGGGATTGATCTTTATTCGCAACGATAACCACTACGTTTTCATACGTCGATTTTTCTTTCGAGAGATACGGTACGTCCGCTTCATAGCGACATTCCGTAATATAGGCAACGTCCGATACTTTCGAAATATCAATCGTCACGTCCTTGATTAGGTTGTCGAACGACGTTTCATAGAACATTAAGCCGCTCGTATGGTACACGTCCGTACCTGCAACGTATTCCACAAATTCCATGGAAACGTTTTCAATCGTTGTATTGAACATACGGCTTGCAAACAGCGCAACGTAAGAACCGTCTGCTTTCTCCTGATTTTCATCCGTCTTTATGCCCTTTAAGCACACGCCCGTAAAGTTCACGTCTTTAATCATTGCATAGGCAACCGCGCCGAATAAACCGTTCTTGGATACCGACAAATTGGAAATCGTATAGCCGCGTCCGTCAAACGTACCGCCAAAACCACGCGAATTTTCCCAATAGTTGCCTGAATCCTTTAACGTCAAGCCCGTACAGTCGATATCTTTAATCATAACAAACGTGCCCGTAATCTTACCGTCGTAGCAACCCTTGTTTCCATAGGACTCTACCGTATAATCACGGCGGACGTAATGTAAGTCTTCCGCACTTTCAATAACCTTCGTCACACTTAAACAGGTAAGTTTATAGAACTTATTTACCCCGACCGCGATAATGGTTTTAGCCTCGTCGCCGTCTTTGCCGTACGTAATTGCCGTGCGCTCCGCATTCGTGAAATATAAAATTTCCTCGTCGATTTTTTCGCCAAGCTCGGCAAAGAATACCTTGTCAAGCGTGACGTCATAGAATACCGTGCCTTCCTTCGATAAATCGACGCAATTTGCCAAATCCACCGATTTCAAGGTACAAACAAAGCTTGCCGTCTTGCTCGAATCAAACAAGGAAGTCGCCGTGATTGTCACTTGCTTGCCATCCTCTACCGTATCCGCAACCGATACGACACCGGCGCGGAAACTAAGCTTATCGCTATTCGACGTAATCGAAACGTACGGATTAGCAAGCTTCAAATTATAGGACGTACCCGACACTAAATAATCGGTTGTTTGTGCAAATTTAGCTTCCGCATCACGGACTTGTTCATACACCGTATTCGAAACGGCTACGCCGTTTGCATGCGACCAAAATCCTTCGTCAAACTTCTTATAACGGCTTTGTGCGTTCGTGCTTTCCACAAATTCGAGCATGGACGAGAACGCTAACGTCGCGTTCGATTTCTCTCGTAATTCATCCGTACCCCCAATAACAAACACGTTCTTAATCGCAACGTACTCGCTGCCTACGATTTTGATGGACGCATTTGTGTTAAACGAGGCTTGACTAACGTCAATCACGCAGTTTGATACGTTTGCCGTTGAAGTTGGTTCTTTGAAATTAAAGAAGGAGCCGCAATGGTTATTGATCGAGCCATCACCTTCGTAATGTTGCGTACCCTTGCCCATAGAGGCGTATTGAATGTAAATATTCTCAATCGTGCCGCCGCCTGCGGAGCATACAAGACCGCTGTTTGCCGCAACACTTGCATTCGTAAAGGAAATATTCTTAATCACGCCGTCGATATGGAGTACGCCAAAAACGCTCGCAATCTGCGAACCATTATCAATGCTAATCCCTTCGATTGTGTGACCTTTACCGTCGAACACGCCCTTAAAGCCGTACAAGCCGCCGTTCGACCAGTTGCCTTCTACCGCCGCCCAAAGGGAATCCAAATCCGCAAGCTTGGACTTAAACAAGCCGTTATAGGCAATATCCGCGCCCAATACGAAATATCCGTCCCAAATTGCCGCATTATCTAAGCAAGCTTGTTTGGAAAGGGCGGAAAAACTGTCAAAGTCCTCTTTCGTGCGCAAAATCTTTGTGTAAAGATTTACACGAATTTTGTATCTTGCCAAGTTCGTCTCTATGAAGAAAGCACGATCTTCCCCCATTTGATCCGCCGTTTTAGGCAAGAATTTCTTTTGCAAGCTGACGGCTTTCTTTTGTGTATCATACGAGCCGACATTCTCACCATTATAGGTGACGCCTTTCGAGACCCCTTTCACGTTCGCTTCAATCTCGAAAGCGGACAGGTTTTCCGTTTCCACGACAAAGCTTTCGTTCAAAACAATCGTCGGACGATACACATTGACCGCAATTTCTACGCTATACGTCTTGCCGTCCACTTCGCACGAGCCGATTACCTTCGTTTGCCCTTCGCTTACGGCGGTAAACGTACCACTTTCCGTCTTCACAATCGAAGGGTCTTGGCTTTCCCATTTCGTATTTTTTGCAATCGCAATCTTATTGTTTTTATACGCCGTCAACTTAGCAAGCACGTTCGTCACGTCCCCATCGTCCGTCGAAAGCGTGGACAAATCGACCTTGTAGCCGTCTTGGTCAAAACCGATATTTTCACTTACAACCAAGGTCACCTCGCTATCCTGCTTGACGGTTACTTGGACGGTTTTGAAATACACGTGTCCGTCCCGTTCCACCGAAGCAACCAGCTTGGTTTCCCCTTCCGCAAGCGCCGTAATCACCGCCGTATTCCCCGTTTGTGCAATGGAAACGACGTCCGTAGGCGAATCCCCGTCAATCGACCAAACGAAGACGGGCTCGTCGATATTTTCAGCGATTGCTTCAAGCGTGTAGCTCTCGCCGACGCAAATGGTGACCGATTCTTGATTAACGGAAACCAACGCGTCAGGCACGACCTCTACAATATCTTCCGACGATACGGGCGGCTCAAAATCGCTCGTACTATCGTCTTTCGGTTGCTCCTTGGATTTGGAGCAACCTACAAGACATAATGCTGATAAAATTGTCAACAAAACAAGATGTTTGTTTTTCATTTAGACCTCTTTTGATTTTGTTTTTAGGGATTTTCAACTTACCAATTGCCGATGATATCGGAAATATCGCCGCCTTCCTTATAAAGCGTAAAGCCGAGTGCCGTTGCATCCGCCTTGAATGCTGCACGCAAAGCTGTTTGCTCAAACCATGTGCAAAGCACGTAACGGGGGAACAAGCTTTCCTTGGTGATTCTATTCTTAATCGCCTTCTTTTGTTCTTCCGTAAGGCTCGTATCTGCGTCTACCGCGGCTTTCGCTTCATCGCAAAGTGTTACCAATTGATTGCACCACGCTTCTTCCCAATAGATGGTTTCCACATACTTAAAAGCACTCCAGCTCCATTCCTTATAATTTTCAATCTCGTCGTAGATACCGCGACCCAAACCGTCGTAGTTTGCTTCGATTTCGTCGCATTTTGCTACGATCTCGTCGAACATTGCGCGCATCTTCTCTGCGCCTGCGCCGAAATAGTTGGTGAAGTACGTATTCAATACGTCTTCATAATTTGCATTCACGTCAAACATAAACTTAGAATCAATATACGCCTTCAAATCGCTGAATGCCGTCGCCTCCGTTTCGTTGCTTTGGCTCCAAGCCGCTTTCACGCCGAGCTCTGCCAAAATCTTATAGTTTTCAGCAGAAGCTTGCCACGTATTATAAGGATACATATAATTCTTGAAGTTCGTACCGTACATCCAAAGGTATACGTTGTCGGAAAGCGCGCACCACTTCTTAATCAAAGCAAGCGTAGCCGCGTTGTCCGCGTGATTGAAGTTTTCTGCATACTTGCCGTCGATCGGCGCAAGCCATACCATAACGCCGTCGTCACACTTGAGTTCTTCGCTCGTCTGCGTGTAGCTACCGTCGTCGTTGATTTGATAACGCTTCAAAAGCGTAACGTTGCCGTTTGCATCAATATTAGCAGGTGCTTTTTCCGTCGAACGGTAAGCCAAGAATGCGATATTCAGTTTTCTATCGCCGATTTGCGCTTGAATCTTTTCGTTGATTGCGTTCATCAAGTCAATCCAAGCCGCCGAGAAACCAGCTTCGCCGTACAAAGTATCATACAACGTACAACGCGCACAAGTACAATCATCGCCGCCAGCGCTATCCATAATCGAGAAAGAAATATTCTCTTTATTCGGGTACGCATTGATTCGTACCATCATATTCGCAACAATTGCGTCTACCATCGCATTGAATTCCGTCGAGCTGCCACCTGCCGTAGGACAGATTTGCGTCTTATCCGACGTGTACCAATTCGAGTGCGAGCTACCATACGTAGCCACAGGGAGATAATGCAACGTATTGTGCATATCCCAACCCTGATCGGAAGCAATCCAAAGATCCGTATGCGCTTGCAAGCCCATACCAAATACTTCGTCCTCCGTCATATACGTTTGCTGTTGACGATAGCCAAACGAAGGCGTTTCACACAAGTTAAGTGCAGGAATCACGCTTCCGTCTTTGCTATAAATTACACAGTCTTCGCTGATCATATCATAGCCGATCGTATTGCGCAAGAACGCCAATGCCGCCATGCGGCAACCATCCTCACTATTCGATTCAAGGAATACTGCTCTTGCGTTTCTTCTAATCGAATAACTTGCAGTCGGTTGAAGTTTATCAGCATCCAAGCTAGAAATAACCCTTGTAGCCAAATCGCTATAACCAAGCACGATTGCATATCTATACTCCGTAATCGTAGTAGGTTTCGCCGATACAAGCTCCAATCTTGCGCCCGTTGCTGCTTCGATTTGCTCTTGCATGAAAGTCGCGATTGCTTTATAGCCCGATTCGTAATAAATCTTATATTGCGTTTCGCCGTCTACGACAAACGGTGCTTCGTTCGTCAAATCGTACAAGCTTTGTTCACACGCAATCAACTTATCAATATTTACAATAGCCGCCTTTTCCGCTTCATTGAGCGCTTCATACGCTTTACGTGTCGCGTCGACCGCTTCTTGATTAATCAAATTTACGTCCAAAGCATCAATACGCGCCTGCACTTTCGTAATCGCGTCGTCCGACGTAGTCTGCGAATTGTAGGAATAGATCGGGGAAATTTGCCAACCTTCCGTGCCTGCGCCCGAAGATACAGTGATGTACCATAAGCCTTTTGCAATAGTCGTTTCCTTGATTGTAACTAACGTCGTATCCTTATTTTCTTGGATAATGCGAGACGTAATAACAACTTCCGTCCACGCTTTAGGCGCTAATTCCGTTACATATTCATCTTGCGGGGTATATTCATTATACTCGCCTGTAAAGTTAAAATTAACTGCGCTGTCATTCGGGTTATAAATCCAGAAATGCAAGGTATCATGCCCTTCAGCAAGTGCACCGTTTAATGACCCAGCGTTGAACGCGCCCATGTCGGTATTGCTCGACCAGCCTTGCGTAAAGTTGTAAACCGTGCCGTATTCGTTTGCCGCACCGCTATCCGCAAAGTTACCGAACGTCAAGCCCGAATTCGTACCAACGTCAGGCGACCACGCAACAATATCCGTGATTTCAAAGCTAATATTTCTCTCGCTCGTTTTGAAGCCTAACGCCCAATCCGACGAGAAAATATCCGTAGAAACTGCAACTTCTTTTTGAATCCAATTGCCGTTATTCGTCCAGAACCCTTCCATACTGTTGGTGTTCTTCCAATTAGTACCCCAACCGTCGTTAGCAGTACCGTCGGAAAGGTAAATATCACAGGAAACGCCTACTACGCGGATATTAAAGTAAATCTTTGCGTATTTACTTACGTCGGGGAAATTCTTAAACTGAATTGCCGCCGTACCATCACTTGCAGATTGCACCTTCAAATAGTCACCGTAATAGCCGTCATAGCCCATCGAAGCCGTACCGCCTGTCGGCGAAGGATTCCCACGATAATGATTAGGAATAACGTCTACGCCGTCTAAAGACTGTCTATAAACAGTCGTATAGCCCTTAATCATAGAAAGAAGGCTTCTTAATTTCGCATAGTTCTCAACCAAGCTCTTACCTTCCTCGGGAAGCGCGTTATAAGCATCTCTTGCCGCCTCAATTCTCGAAACAAATACAAGATTATCAGGCATAACTACGCTATCGGGAAGATTCGCAATCATCGTGTTTACGTTATTAACTGCGCTCGTCAAAGCGTTCGAATTGCTAATTTCTTCTTCGTACGCTTCGAGCGTTGCGATATTCGTTACGTACGTCTTTGCCGTATCCGACAATTCGTCGTACGCCGCGCGCGCTTTGCTTACCAAAGCTTCATCAACGTCTCTTTCGTCAATCGAATCAATAAGCGCAATCACTTCATTTGCCGATTCGATATCGTTAATCGCTGTTTCCGCGCCTGTCAATCTGCTATAATTTCCAACGAGCGATTGTTGTTCAGCCATAAGTGCGTCATAAGCCGCTCTTGCTTCTGCAACCGTGTCCTTATTCGCCAACGTTACCGTTGCAGGAATCGCGCCGATAAGCGCGATTACGTCTTTCACGTCCGCATGGTCAGTGTAAACGTATTCTACGTTAGGTCCAGCATAAATGGTCGAAATCTTCCAGCCGTCCTTTGCTGCGCCAGCGCCATCACCACCAAGAATATACACGTACCATTGACCGTTTTTATTGAACTCGATATCCGCTGCCGAAATCGTAACCTTCGTCCATTCGCCAACCTTTAACGGCGTCGAATCCGCAGAATCCGTCCACGCACCGCTTACGTCACCTGCCAAATGGAAATTATATTCCGTACCCGTACCGTTGTACATCCAGAAATAGAAATACTCAAAGCCTGCGGGAAGCGCATTGGCAAGCTTGTTTGCTTGCAACGTACCAATGGTGTTGGTATTGTTATTATCAATGTACCACTGTTCACGGGAAATATTGTAAACTTTACCGTAGTCGTTCGTTTCACCGCTATCGGTTTGCGTACCGAACGTTAATGTTGCTTCCTTTGCTTCAGTTTCCACGTAACCATAGAAATCGCTGATTTCAAAGGTAAAGCCCGTAGTATTCGTTCTAAAACCAAGCGCGAAATCCATACCGATATAGCCATCGTTCGCCACGTCAATTTCCAGCAATCTCCAATTACCATCGTTGCACCAGAAACCACTCGTGCTCCACGTATTCTTCCAATTTTCTCCCCAACCGTCGTTGGTGATACCGTCGGAAAGATAAATATCACAGGAAACACCAATAATTCTCGCATAGAAATATACTTTGCTATACTTGCTTACGTCAGGGAAATTTTGAACGTGGAAAGCCGCCTTACCGCTCGCATCCGACGTTACCGTCAATACGTTGCCGTAAACTTCATGCGTTCTCGTCGTTGCGCTGCCGCCAACTTCAGAACTATAACCGCCAGGTACGTACGAAGGAATTACCGTGCCGTCCGTCGCGTCGTTCTTATAAACGCGATCGTAGCCTTCAATCGCTTGAAGAAGGGTTTCCAGTTTCGCATAGTTTTCCACTTGCGCTTTGTTTTCGTCCGAAAGCGCGTTATATTTCTTTTCTACGTCACGGATTTTACCGATTTGACCGATTGCGTCGGGCATTGTGATGGCATTGGGAAGCGCCGCAATCAATTTATTCACTTCGTCAAGCTCCGACGAAAGAATAATAGGCGTTTCATCCGTGAAGGTTTCGTTCGTCGTCGCATTATTTTTAACGACTACGTAATTATTCTCAAGATTGATATTAGCGCTGTTCGCAACGCCTACCACCGCCTTGTATTCGTCCGTGTTTTCTACAACAATCGGGAACTCCTCAGAGCCGTACCAACCAATCTCATCGCTCACTTTCAAATAGCTAAACTGCTGAATTTCGTTCGCATAACCGTTCAAGAACGCCATATTAACGAGATCGTACATATTTTGTCTTGCATAATCGTTATATTCCGTATAGCGAACTTCGCCGTTATATTGAATATACGCAACGGCTACGAAGTCCAGCTTGAAATTTGCAAGCTTAACACCTGTAATACAAGCGTTTGCTTGATAATAATCCCCTTCTTGATAAATCTTATTTTTATCAATGGCGCCGCCGACTCTCTTTTCCATGCCGAGATAATCGCCATTCGCTGCAATCATAAGCTGTTTGGGCGCGATAACAAAGCCCATTTCCGCGTCATCGTATTTTTTCACGAAATTAGCTACGGTTTCGTCCATTTTAACGATAAAACGCATGCCGTTTTCATCACTCAAACGCAGGGAAACGCCGTCCACCATTTCAAAGGTGCCCGTTTGCCAAGTAGCTTCAGCGCGTGCATTCTTCTTTTGCATGGATTGAATCCAGAATAATCCAGCCAAGGAAATAAACAAGAATATGCTTGCTATCCACAATAAAACGTTTTTCATTGTCTTCGTTCTCATTTTTTTCGCCCCCCTTCAAATTCCCCAATCATCTCTATCACTGTAGTTGTTGTCGTTTTCCGTACCTACCGATGCGGTGAGTACGTCTACTTTATCCAAAATAAGAAGTTCAATTATTGGTGTGCTATAATCCTTCATACACCCCTCCTATTCATTATCACAAATTTATCTAATTTACTCTTAAATACCCCAGCTATTAAATACAGCCTGCATATCGCCGTTTGCCTCTTTATAAATCGAGAACCCTAACTCATTCCAATCGTCGCGGAATTTAGCGCGGAGCTCTTTGATATTCGCAATATCTTCAAAATGCGTACAAAGTGCATAGCGAGGGAAAATACTTTCCTTTTTAATGCGTCTAACCAAATTCTGATACAATTCAGGATCCGTCGCTTTATATTTCTCGACTGCTTTATACGCTCTATCAATCTTCGCAATCATTTCTTCCAAAAGCAATCTCGGCCAGAATTCCGCATCGCCAATTTCGTCGTAGATACCGCCCGTAATCGTCGCTACCGTTTCCTCCAAATATGCACTGCGCGTTTGAATCAATTCAAACAAGCTACGCATTTCCGATGCCGCTTCCAAGAAATAATGATTAAAATAATCGTCAATCACTTGCGCATAATCCGCATTCACGTTGAACTGGAACTTACTATCAATATAGTCCTTCAAATCGGTAAACGCAGTCGATTGATTTCTTTCCTGCGCTTGATTCCATACGTATTTTACACCGCATTCGCGCAAATAACGGTAGGTTTCCGGTACAACGCTCCACGTATTATACGGATACATGTAGTAAGAGAAATTCGTACCATAAATCCATACGTAAACGTTCGAGCTTACCGCATACCACGAAGATACGTTGTTGGCATACGTTTGGTTAACTTCCTCGTAGAAGGAGGACGTGAACTTCGAGTAAATCGGCGCAAGCCAAGGATATACGTGCTCGTCGCACTTCAAATACACGTAGTTGCCATTTTCGTCCTTTTCATAAACGTATTCGCCGTTTTCTTTGATGAAATCTCGATTTTCGTCCATCGCATAACGCTTTAAGGGTTGGAAATTCCCCTTCCTATCTGCAATCGGTTCACCCCAAAGCACGTTGCCGTATTCGTCTATCGTCTTCTTTCTTTCAACAGGCGCAGGCTCTGCATCGTGATAAGCAAAGAAAGTCAGGTTCATAATTCTACCCGGTTCGTTTTCGGCAATATGCGCTTGCACAAGCTTATTCAAATCGTTCATAAAGTAGATACACGTCGCCGCGGGTGTACCATACAATTCTTTGTATTCCAAACAGGTATCACACATACAGGTATCTTGCCCCGTACCGTCCATTGCGCTAAACGAAATATTTTCGAGCGTAGGACATTCCGCCATGCGCTGTTTGATTACGCCAAACACCGTTTCGAGCATCAGTTCGTATTTATAGGGAACACCGTGCGCCGTATAGCAAACCTGCTGGAAGTCCGCACGGTACCACTCAGGATGCAAAGCACCATACACCTCTTTGGGAAGATAATATAACGTATTGTGCATATCCCAGCCGTTTATAGGAATCCAAATATCGCTATGCGAGTGCATACCCGTACCGTAAATTTCTATGGTCGTGTAGCTATTTTGAATTTGTCTATAATCGAAATCGGGGCGTTCTATAATGTCCATCGTAGGCATCGTCGTTGCTTCTCTATCGTAAACGACGCAGTCCTCGGTAATCATATCATAGCCGAGTACCTCGCGCAAGAAGGCAAGCCCTGCCATACGATAGCCGTCGCTGCCGTACGCTTGGAGGAACACTACGTTGCCGCAAGTTTTTATGTAATAACCCGTCGTACCGATATCGTCCGTAGGCATCGAAAGCCCAAACTCTTCAAAAATTTCAGGATAACCATACACGATTGCATAATCGTTCTTAGACAAGCCATCGGGCTTAAATTCGTTCACGCGAAGCCTTGCACCCGTCGCTTTCTCTACGTGTTCCGCAACGAAACCCGCCGATTTATGGATTGCCGTTTTCATCGTCGGATTTGACGAATCCACAAAAATTTCGTATTGCGTTTGACCGTTGATTACAAAGGGCACGTATCCTTCCGATACGTTGACTTTATGCAACGTACCTTCTATGTAATGTACCGTATTATCCTCAACGCCTTTTGTTTTCGAGCCGGAATCCTTACAGGAAACGGACGTAAACGCCATTATGCAGCCAAGGACAGTCCATGCTATTTTTTTCATTTTCTTCATCGTTAGTCCTCGCTCACCACAACGTTCTTTTCAAAGGTCGTCAAATTGCCCATTTCATCCATAACGAGAATCGTCACCCGATAGATACCCGCATATTCGCAACGCACCGCTCTATCTTCGTTATAGAGGTAGACAGGAAGTCCCTTCGGGTTCGTCACCGTAATCATTACCGTGATATTCTCCGAAGCCGTATAATTATCGGAAATGGTAAATGTAGGGATTTTCAAAACGTCCCCTACTTCCAAATCCGTATCAAAATCGTCGTCAAATTCAATCGTCGGTGCTTCACCATCTATAACGGTGATTGTCGTATAGGGAATCTCCGCCTCGTTGGAATATTTCCAACCTTCAGATTCTTTCACCCGTAAGATAACCTGATAATTGCCGTATTCCGACATCTTTACCTTGTATTCGCTCAAAGCGTCTACATCGTTCAATACAATGCCGTCCACACTCGTCACAACCTCGCCGCTCGGAGAAATCACCGTCATCGTTGCCACCACGTTGGGACACAATAAGTCGCCTACAATGAACTTTTGGAAGGTGTAAATCGTATCCTTGAAAAGGTTCTTTTCAATCGGATTTATCGTTGTAACAATAGGACGAGCGTTATCCTGCTTATTGTTTGCATTAACGCCGCAAACTTTATTCAAGAAGATTGCGCCGCCCTTTTCCATATCGGAAACTATGATTTGGAAATTGACTTTACCAGAAGGGAATCCATTGAACGTTTTCCCTGCGTCCGTCTTGCTGATTGCAACCGACGTCGTGGAGTTTACCACAAATTGATTTTCCGCAAAACCGACATTAAAGCTCGTCGCCGCTTCGCCGTCGAAATCGAGCAACATCGGAATCGACGTGTCTCCAATCGTCAACAACGTTTGCCCATCATCCTTTTTCAAGCTTGCCGTTACGGAAACGGAAGGCTCGCAGCTATCGGTAAGGACAATCTGTATGCTTGAGAATTTTGAAGCATTTGGCACGGTGAAAAATCCTAACGAGAAGTAGTTTGCCACTTGCGCATTGATAAAGGAAAGCGTCGCTTTTTCCATATCGTCATTCGCTTCAATCATCAAGCCGCGCACGTTTGCCAAAGCTACGTTGTTCGTAAACGTGAGATTGTCTTCCGTATAGAAATATTCTTCCATAGCGACAACGTTTTGGTATCTCTCCGCCGCCCCGGGAATACGCTCTCTCTTAAATACGATGATAACGGGAACTTCGACGGACGTCACCTCTTCCCCATCGCATAAATAAACGATTTTTACCATCTCTTTACTCGTTTCGACAACAGGTTTGAAGGAATCCCCCGCCTTGTACGATTTCGACTCGCCAGCATATTCCACGCAAATCTCGCAAGACTTTTCCACCTTCGAGCCAGAAGTATAATCGTAAACGCTCAATGCGGGCAATTCATACACTCTTTCCGAAATATAAGCCACGGGGAAAATCGGCATTTCCACTATAATGGGTTTATCGCTAATAACGCCGTTCAACGCAATTTCCTTAATCGCAACGTTGCCTACGTAGTCCACCGCCTTACAGGTCAAAATCCATTCCCCAGCTTCTTCCAAACAAAACGTACCGTCTACAATTTCACAATCCGTTTTTCCCTTTTTGAGTTCATAAGAAAGTTCTTTATTGCCGCTACCGCCGCTTACCTCGACTTGGGGCAACGGATAACGCACGCCAACCATCTTTTCCGTTTCATACGCCTCATCCACCGAAAGCGTCACTTGGTCAACGTTGTTCGCAAGCTTTGCGCGCAGCCAACATACTTGACGGGCTACGTTACCGCTATAATCCTGCGCCTCGTATACGATTGCATACGCACCAACTTTGCCTATGGTAAATTTACCATTTACAACATCTATCATCTTTTGATCGGCTGCGCCATAGTTATACCAAACGGAAACGTTTACGAAACACACGCCGTTCACTTGATCCCTTGCGCTTGCCGTAGGTACGGGATAATTCTTCCCTACCACACCGTCGGGCATTTTTTCATAATCGCTATTGACCGTAATAACAGGTGCTTCTTCGTCGATAAAGTTTTCCGCGGATAAATCCACGCCCAAAATGCTCGTAAAGCACATATTTGCCGTAGCGGAGTTATAATTGAGCGCGCTAATCGTCAATTTCGCCTTTCCGCTCGGGAAACCGAACCAAAGAGAATCATAATAATTGCTATCGTCCAAGTCGGAAATAATTTTACCGCCTGCCCAAGCCTGTTTCGTCTTGCTGTCGTAGCTGATACAGAAGGTCTTGGAATCGGGCGGAGCGTCTTTAGGCGCTTGCGCGCCGTAGAAAAGCCCCGTATCCTTTGCAATAAAGCTGTGCGGTACCATACAGCCAAGCGTCGAACCAACGTGAAGCTTGCCTACGTGCTCCAAACCGCATTGTACCTGTCCGTTACCAGCAGCCGTGAAGAATGTCAAACCGTACGCGTTGACGTCGTTATGAAAATTTCCGAAATATACGAGCTGTACGGAAGGATCTTCCACATCCGTAAACGTGAATACCATTCTCGCAAAGTCTGCCGTACCTTGTACGTCGGGCACAATAAAGCCCTCCACAAGTTTCGTCGCCATGGTAAGCTTATCCATTTCAAACACGTGGTTAAACGTAAGCTTATCGCCGTTTGCAATTCTTACGTTCAAGCCCGTAGAGCTTGCCCCGAAAGCCGTGCATTCCCCATAAGCAATCGACGTTTTTTCGTTTTCATAGGAAGCGAGTCTACCAAATACGCCAAACTCGTATTCCTGCGTATAAACCTTGCCGTCAATCGTTGCAATGTATTTCAAAACGTAGCGACCGCTTTGATTAAGCGTCACCTCTGATTTGTTGCTTTGCGTACCGTCAGGGAACTGCAACGACGCAATCCCTGCGACGCTTTGTCCTTCCTTTTCAAAGGTACAATTCGGCAAGACAAATTTATCCCCGAATGCGTATTCTTCCTTCACCTCGTCGGCAAGCTCTACCGACACTTCCGCGCCGGCACGATGCATCCTATCCTTTACAAGCCCTATCGAGCCAAGCAAAAGCAACACAAGGCTTGCCAAGAATAACGGCACGAGAATAAGGAATTTTTTTGTTTTCAAATTTTGTTTGTTCATTTTACGCTCCTCGTCGTAACTTTAGCCTTTCAAGCCGCCAACGGATAAATTTCCCATCAATCTCTTACTGAAAATCGAGAAGAATATGATTACGGGCACCGCTACCAAAAGCGCCGTTGACATCAAGAACGGAGGCGAAGAATAAGACACAGACGAACTGCCCTCTTGTTTTACCTGATCGATCGATTGCCAATACAAAAGCAAGGATAACGTCGGATAATCCTGCAAGAAATAGTTCGGAATCAAATAATCGTTCCAGTACTCGATAAAGATAATCAAGAAAATCGACCAGAAAGTATATTTCACGAGCGGCATAGCGATATTGCACATTACTTGCATATCGTTCGCACCGTCAATGCGCGCCGCTTCGTAGTAACCAGTAGGCATCGAAGCAAACACGGCATAAAACACCAAGAAATACATACCAAGGAAGTTGGCACGCATAATCCACATACCCCAAATCTTGTTGTAGAGTTTCAAATCCATCGCCATTTGAATTTCCGCCGCCTGACTGCCGACTACGGGCACAATCATTGTCACGATAACGGTGATGTATACGATTTGCGAAAACCAATTCTTGTAGCGAGCGCAAAGATACGCAACGACACAAGTGACCAAACACTTGACAAGCGCACAACCGCCAGCATACAGCAAGGTGTACCATGCAGATTTCATAATGGTAATGTTAGGAAAAATTTTATTGACCGTCTTAATATTTTCCCACAAGACAAATTTTTTGGGCATACCGATGTGATTGACATCGCCGCCAAATACGGAACCGGCATAATCGGTATACGATTTCGAACCGGTTAAAACTGCCCAAAACAGCATTAGGAACATAAACAATGCGTATGCTACCAATACGGTGAGCAAGGTTGTCGTCAAAGGGGTAAACTTATTTTTCGTCGCACGAGATTTACTCATAATTCCACCCCCTTAATCTTCCGACGGCCCGAATTTTTCGAGCAATCTCTTCACCGCAAACGTAAGCGGAATTGCAATCAACGTCAAGATAAAGCCAAGCGCCGCAACAGGAGGCAAATCCTGCAAGTTGTCACGAGTTGCGCCCGTTTCCACGTACAAGAAATAGCCCAGCGACCAAGTATCAGCATAGGGATTGAACAATGCCAAATTGTAATGATTGGTAAAAATCGTCGCTACGCCCGTCACCAAGAACACCGAAAGAGTCGAGAAGGTCATCGGCAATACGATATGCCAAAATTCCTTAAGCCCCGACGCACCGTCCAATGTCCCCGCCTCAATCACTTCCGGAGGAATGTCGAACATTTTATTCGCATACATCAATACCGACGTACCAAAGCTAATGTATAAATTATAAAAAATAACGTACGCAAATTGATGGCGGTTAAATAAGAAAGCGTTCGAATCGAAAAACTCATATGCGCCCACGTTAAACAGCGATTTATACGTCAATACAAACGCCGCTGCCGGAATAATCGAGGGAACAAACAAGAGCACTCTAAATACTTTTGAAAGTGGCATTTTCTTGTAAATATAGTACGCAAAAAGCAAACCCAAAGGAATGCTTACGCAAAGCGTAATTGCGTAATACAACAACGACATTTTCGAGGTTTCCAATAAATTTTTGAAGTTCGTATCGTTCGTAAACCATTCCACTATGTGCTTAAACGAAAAGCTGCTCCCAGCAATTTCATCGTTTTTTATTTTGAATTTTGTAAACGCATAGGTGAAGGAACGAAAGTTTACCCCGATGTAAAAAATCAAAAACTGTATCACCGGCAAGGCCATAAGAGCAACGTAAAATACGTTGCTCCCACGTTGCATCTTATTGCTCTTTCTCTTCTTTTTCGTCTTTAAGTTATCCAACATAAATGTTCCTTAAATTACTTTTTTCCAAATGTTGAGTTCCTTGAAATATTTGTGCATTCCGTTGAAGTAATTTTCCGTCGAATGTCCTTGTTCTACTGCTTCTACAAAGTAGGTACGATAATCGGTCGATTTATACAAGGGGCTACCTGCACCGGAGTTATCAATTTCCTTGAAGGTCGATTGATTGCCGCCGAACAGGTCGTTCTTTGCATAAGGGAATACGATATCCGAATTCTTATAAACGTCATAGTAGGATTTTCCGAAATAGGACAAGCCTTCGTATTGTTCGCCCGTCAAACTATAATTCAACGCCTTCGTACAACCGGTAAGTTGGGTGAATTTCGCAAGCTGTTCGTCACTATTTGCAAATTGAATGAAATCAATCGCATACTTGTATTGCCAGCTATTTACGTCCACACCCTTCTTCATGATACACAAGGGGTACATAAGATCGTAGAGCGTCGAATTCGTATTTTCACTCTTCGTCGACTTCGGCAACGGCATCCAGCCTACTCTTCTATTCTTTTCGTTGTATTTCCCGTTTTGGTAATCGCCAAATTCGTTGAATACACCCGTCGCTTCTTCATGCCACCAGCTACCGTCCAAAAGCATTGCGTTGCTCTTTTCTTGCCCAAGCTTTAAAAAGTCGCGTTGCGCCGTTTCATGCGAATACTCACCAAAAAGGGTTGCTTCATAGTCCTTACCGCTAACGTATTCCTTGTCGTACAACGTTTCATACAAATCCATTGCGTAATATTTACCCGCTTGACGAGCAAGTTCCGCGCCATTCGAGCCATCAATTTGAGTGGGTTCTGTGTCTTCTACGAATGCGCCGTTCTTTGCAACACCGAGATTTTTCGCTTCGCCGTTGAAGGTGAAGTTCAAGCGCATTTGTTCATAGCCTTCGAAATCGGCCGCCAATGCGTTGATAAAGTGGGTCAAATATGCGTTTCTATGCGTACCCGACCAAACCAAAGGATTGTCACCGCCGACAGAAGCGATATAATCGCAAAGAATGATAAAGTCTTCATACGTTGCAGGCAAGCCGTCGTCAGCGTTCCCCTTTTCACCGTCAGGGCCAGCCGTCTTTTCCGCCACAGGTTCGCCCTCCATCGCCTTCCCGATACATGCGTATTCGGGATAAGCAGGATCATAGCCCTCCGCCAAATAATAACCTTTTTCATCAAAAAGGTCTACGTTATATACGATACCAAAGCTCGTAAAATAATGAGGATATGCATAATAGCGAGTTTCCCCGTTTACTTGACGCGCAAAATAATCCTTTTGGTCAGGGAACATTTTGTCCTCTAACGTCTTGCCGTCTTTATCGTAAGGGTTCGGTTTGGTGATTGCATCGGAAATGTCCGCAACGTACTCACCGCCCACCAATTCGTAATAGTCCTTCTGCTCCAAGAAATAGATAATTTCATCGCGACCGCTCATCGATGTGGGCGCAACGTCTTTCTTTTGGCTCGTGGGTTTCACTTTAATCCCCTTCTTGCCGTCAATTTCCGTATCCTTATGCACCTCTTCAAAGTCTTTAATTAAATCGGTAAACCATTGCGAACCAAAGCCACTCGTAAAGCTATATACGTACAAGGTCGCTTGCTCACTACCGCCGCCACCGCCGCCACCGCAGCCCGCCGAAGCAAGCAACGTCGTCGCGATAATTGCGCCGGATATCAATTTTTTCGTAAAGTTTCTCATAACAGATCCTCCTTTTTCTTTTATTTTTCAAATTTATTTTATCATAAATATATATTGTAGCGCAATACGAAATTTTTACCAGTTTGTAGGGATTTTTGACATAGAAAACCCGAGGCACTTTATAAAAAAGATGTCCTCGGTTTTTTATATTTTTTTTTGTGGTATTAAACTGTGCTTAAAGGATTAAGTATTGCGGTATTCGCTCGGCGTACAGCCATACTTATTTTTGAAACGTTCATAGAAGGTGTTTCGATCGGAAAAACCACACTCTTCGATGATTCTCTCAATCGTATAATCGCTATTTTTTAAGAGCTCGCAGCAACGTTTTAAGCGCACGTCCATAATGTAGTCGGTAAAGCTCATATTGAACGCTTTTTTGAAAAGTCGGCTAAAATATGCAGGGTTATAAAAACATCTTTGCGAGAGGTCGCTCAAAGAAATTTTTTCGTTGAAATGCTCCGTGATATAATCCAAAATATCCTGCGGAATCAAAAGATCCTTTTCGCTGTCTTTCACGAAAATTTTGCGGAATACTTTGCACAAAATGACGTTGATATAAGAATCTAAAATCAACGATTTAGCAAGCTCGTCTTTGGAAAGCTCCTGCTCGATATTTTTGAAGAGTGCGCAAATGTCGCCACGTTCGCTATAATCGAAGGAAACCAGCGGCCCTTTATCGTTCAATTCGTGCTGAATTTTCTCAAAGGATGTAAGCGCAAGGATATAGAATAAATTGTCGCTCTTCATCATATTTTTAGTGAAATAATCCACGCGAATCATCAAGTTATAGGCAAGCATCTTATCTTCCAACGTAAACGAGTGGGTGCAACCGTAATTAATGAAAAGCAAGTCCCCTGCCTTAACGGTAAATTCTTCGCCGTTGATGGAGTGTCTTCCAGCGCCCTCGATAACGTATACGATTTCCACAAAATCGTGGTCGTGAATAGCTTCGTCGCGGTTGTCACAAATCGTTTTTATCGCAACCATTGCATTGCTTTGAAATTCTTCCTCAGCCTTATAATGCAGCATCACACGCCCCCTTTTTTCTTATCGGTTTTATTATAGCAAATTTTTTCGAAAAATTCAAGGCTTTTGAATTAATTTTATAAAAAGTCGACAAAATCCCATACATAAATACCCTTAAAAAAGTTTCATCGCATACCTGCCCCCCTCATTTTCCCTAAAAACACTATTTTTTCGCATAAAAAATCCCTACAATTTTCTATTTTTTGCGGAATAAAAAACAGAATAAACTGGTTCTTATTGTTTTTATACCTTACAAAAATCACGAAAAAACACGCCATTGGGCGTGTTTTTTTCTCTCTAATCGTTGCAAAAGAAGTTTGTAGAATCCGCCGCATCGGGTTTTCGTCCCACCGACGTATTGTCTTGGCGGCGATTGCGCAGCTCTTCCACCGGCGAAGGAGCGATTTGGAATCGATAATCCGCACCGCGACGGCAAATAAAATTCTCAATCACACAATGGGACGGAGTCATTTGCGAAGTGGGCTGTATCGTCTTTTGAAAACGGAAAAAATCGGCATTTTCAGGCAGTTCTCGCACGCGACGGTATTCCTCTCTATCCGTCGTGTATTGCACCGTTTCACCCAAGATTTTGCGCACGTATTGAATATTTTCGTGCAAGGACAAGGGTGCGGGAAATTCGGGGTCTTTAATAACTTCCTGCCATTCCTTTTTCTCATATTTTTGCAACAGCTCCGCCGCTTTATGAAGATGGGAAATTTCAAAAGCTAAATACGTTTCCCAAAGCTTTTTAATACACGGATCGCTTTCCGTTTTATAGCAGGACCAATACAAATAGCACTCGCAATATTCGTGCCATAAAAGCATTTCCAGCCACGTTGCGTTCGGGTCCATTAACGACTCGTAATGGGTGACGTGTTCTTCTTCGACGAGCGCAATTTCTTGGTACAGCCTTCTGCCCATATCCGTGCAAGCAAAGTTAGTGACGTTCATATAATAATTCATCGTTTGCTGTTCCGCCGCCGTGATAATCATCGTGGATAATACCGTTTGCGTGTCCGCTGTTTTTGCGTTAATACTTCTTCGCACGTTATCCATAGGATAACGATGATGGGCAATCGTCGGTCGTCCAGGCATGATTTCCGTGTACCGCCCCACCAACCATTCCGCCGCAACGCCTTGCTCCATTTCCAACAAATCCGCATAACGGTATAAATGGTCAAAATCTTCTAAGAGCGCAAAATCCAATGCGGTTTTCACGTTGCAGTCAAGCTCGCGTTTGGCAAGCTCCGCCGTCAAATCTACCGCCAGCTGTTCATAACCAATCGTATGCTCTAACGTGTTTTCATTGATGGGTTTGAGCAGGGAAATCTTTAATTGCTGCTGTTTCTCGATTTCACGCGTCAAGGCAAGCTCTCGCCGCAAATCATTATCGTGGACGTGCCGCGCAAGCTGATGAGAAAACCAATTCGCCTCAAATTCCGTACCGTTCATAAGGATAATACGGGTTTTGGTATACGGATCCACTTCGCGCTTATCGTAGGGCTTGGGATACAGTTCTTTCCAATTTTGCAACGCCTTTTCTATCGGCATCGGCTTTTCATTAAACGGATTCATTGGGTTCGCTCCTTTATTTACTTTTCTAAAATAGAGTATGCCCAAATGGGAAAAATTGTATACAAAAAGGAGCCCGTTTCTCTCGGACTCCCTTTCTTGTTCTCTTTTAGATTACACAATACCATGCGCCATCATTGCTTCCGCAACCTTTTCAAAGCCTGCGATATTTGCACCCATTACGTAGTTGCCTTCGTAGCCGTATTTCTTCGCAGCCTTGTCGATATTATGATAGATGTTGATCATAATCGTTTTCAACTTCGCATCCACCTCTTCGCTCGACCAATACAGTCTGCCCGAGGATTGCGCCATTTCCAAAGCGGACGTAGCTACGCCGCCAGCGTTCGCCGCTTTTGCGGGAAGGTAAACCACGTTCTTCGCATTTTGGAATTCTTCGATTGCATCCAACGTCGAAGGCATATTCGCACCTTCCGCAACGTATTTTACGCCGTTCTTTACGAGCGCAGCCGCACTTTCACCATCGATTTCATTTTGCGTCGCGCAAGGCAATGCAACGTCGCAGGGAATCGTCCAAATCCCCTTGCAACCCTCTACGTACTTCGAGCCAGGCACTCTTTCCGCATACACTTTAATACGTGCGCGTTCTACTTCTTTGATTTGCTTAATCACGTCGAGTTGAATGCCGTTAGGATCGTAGATATAGCCGTTAGAATCGTACATGGCTACCACCTTTGCCCCTAATTGCTGTGCTTTTTCACACGCATAGATGGCTACGTTGCCGCTACCAGAAACAATGGTCACCTTATCCTTGAAGGAATCGCCGCGAAGTCTCATCGCCTCTGCCGTGATGTATACCAAGCCATAGCCCGTAGCTTCCTTTCTAATGAGCGAACCGCCATAGGAAAGACCTCTACCCGTCAACACGCCAACGTGTTCGTTGCGCAATCTCTTATACTGCCCGAACAGATATCCAACCTCTCTCGCGCCAACGCCGATGTCCCCAGCAGGTACGTCCGTATCCGCACCGATATGGCGGAAAAGCTCGTTCATAAAGCTTTGGCAAAACGCCATAATTTCTCTATCCGACTTACCCTTAGGGTCAAAGTCCGAACCGCCCTTACCGCCACCAATCGGCAAGCTCGTAAGGCTGTTTTTCAAAATTTGCTCCAACCCAAGGAATTTGATAACCGAAAGGTTTACGGAAGGATGGAAACGAAGACCGCCCTTGTAGGGACCAATTGCGCTATTGAATTGTACGCGATAGCCCTTGTTCACTTGTACGTTGCCATTATCGTCTACCCAAGGCACACGGAATAAAATCGTGCGTTCGGGCTCGGTGAAGCGTTCCAAAAGCGCCGCCTTTTCATATTCGGGATGGGCGTTGATTACGGGTTCAAGTGTCAACAAAATTTCCGTTGCCGCTTGATGGAATTCCTTTTCACCAGGATTGCGTTTTTTCAAATCGTCTAATACTCTTTGTACGTAGCTCATATCACTAACTCCTAAAAAAATAGATTTCAAATTGCTCTTCTATCGACTTTCTCGATATAACTATATCTTATCACTTTTTCCATATCATTGCAAGGATTTTACCACACTTTTTCACAAAAAGTATAAATACTTTTAATTTTTACCATATTTTTTAATGAAAAATAACTATTTTTTATATTGTATATAAGAATTTCTTATAGTTAGGCCTGCTTATGGTTTACCCTATTTTATTCCATTCACAAAAAAAGAAATTCGCAATTCGAAGATAAGGGAATAAAAATCATTGCTTTTTTTACGCAAAGGGGGTATAATAAAAGCAATCCAATCCGCTTCCTTAGTTAAATGGATATAACAGGGCTAATTGTGGGTTCGCACGAGCAATCTTTGATTGCGACACTCTGAGCAACGCGAAGATACCCGCAGCGGGAATCGATAAATATAATAATATGCTTCCTTAGTTAAATGGATATAACAAGCCCCTCCTAAGAAACGAAGGTAGTCGATTTTAGTCGAATTTTGTTGTTAAAAAACGTTGATTTTTCGATAAAAACGTCGATTTTTGTGCGTTTTTTGTGGTTTTATTCAAAATGCGACATTTACATTGGAATAAAACTGGAATAACCATACTCTTCTTTTATCTCATCCTCAAAAAAATCTTCTCGAAAAATATAACAAGTTCTCGTAGTTAAACGGAGATAACCCGGACCTCCTAAGTCCGTATTTTGGGTTCGATTCCCGACGGGAACACCAAAAACACCTACTTGCTCTTCCTAAAAAGCACTTAGTAGGTGTTTTCTTTTATATAAAATTACCTTTATTGCTTGTAAATAAAATCTACTTATTCTTTAGCACATATTGCACTATATAAAGAATCTCTTTACAATCTCTTACGGATAATTTCGCTTCTTTTGCGATTTTCAACAAATCGTTTTCCGTAGGGCAACCATTACCAAGCACAGTCATTTCGTGTTCGGGCTTATTCGGCGTAGGCGTAATATCGTACGCAGGCGAAAGCTCATAACCGCCCTTTTCTTCGTTATAAAGAAAAGCAAAGTTTTTACCGTGGTCATCACGATTCCCATAGAACACGTTAAAGCACATTCTTCGATATGCCTCGTATAAATCTTCTTGGTCAACGCAAATCTCTTTTATAACTTGGAATAAATGCATGTAATCCAAATTAGAAATACGATGCGTCGTTTCCAAAATCGAAGAAAGTGAAACCATGTGCAATTTTTGCGTACCCACTCTATCAAAACGTTTTGTTCCAAAGTATCCACTACAAATTTTAGATGGATATAACTTAAATTCACTAACGCTTATACCGCAAGCACGAGCCAAACGATTTGCTTCGTATTCCTTTTCGCCTATATTCTTCGGATCATAATTACAAGGAAATTTAACAATCCAAGATTCACCGTCAACCTTCACGTGCGCTTTCGGACGAGCACCACCACTTGAACCGCCTAAACGATACACTTCGTCAAGATTTACATCACCTGTTTCATCATCCAAAATCTTTTCCGCTTCTTGTGCGATAAAATCTAAGTCAAACTGCGTTTCGTCTGTTTGATCCATTTGCGTCGGTTCATAAGTCAACCCGCCTAGACCGCTACCGCTAATTAGCGTGAGTTTCGTCAAAGGCGAAAGCTTGTCGGCATTGATTCCTTGTTTCGCAAGCATTCGTTTTACAAGCAATTCTCCCCATCCATCAGGCAATGAATCATAAAAAACACCGTATAAACCACCAAAAAAATCTTTACCGCCTTGATATATCTTTGTTGATAACGGCAAAGAAAACGGAGAAATGCTAAAACCATTTTTAATCCACTCGTCGTCATATTGAAAGGCAATGGAATCGTCTTCTAATTGTGCAAGATAGCCAACTATCCTGCCGTTATATTTTACCGTAAGTTTTCTAACCTGTGCAATCATCCTTCATAATCCTTCAAGCTTGTAATTGCTTGCCCTTTGAATATGCTTTCAAAATCCTTCAATGCGTCGAGCGCGTGCGCTATTTTTAAAAGTGAAGAAAGAGAAATCTCACCCGTTGTTTCAAAACGGCGAAGCGACGAATAAGCCACCCCCGACTTTTGGGATAACTGTCTTTGCGAGAGCTTCATTTGCTTGCGTCTTCTCTTCATTCTTTCCACAATCCCATTTACGACGGATTGCTCGGTAATCGTTCCTACAAATTGTCCAATATCAAATTTATTTATCATAGTGCCAATATTTTAGCATATATTTTTATATTTGTCAATAAAAAGCCAATATTTTAGCAATATTTTTGTCTATGTAAAAATATGACCGCACATGTTAAACACATTTTGCCTAAAAACGCTGGCAGGTGTTTTTTATCCCCAAATGCCATTCAACACATCTAACACATAGCTTTGCGTTTCGGGAATGAAATGGCTATATACTTTAAGTGTCACCACCGAATCGCTATGTCCCATATATCGACTAACTGTTTGCAACGGTACATTCTGTGAAAGCAAAAAGCTACAATAGGTATGGCGCAAGCCATGGCAAGAAACTTGTTTTAATCCGTGCCTATTTTCAATTTCTCTTAACCATACCGAAACACTTCTCGGATGCACCGCTTCAAAAACATTATTAACAATTAGATAAGGACAAATTTCCGTCGTATTGCACCGAGTAAATAACCATTCCTTATAACTATTTAAGTCTAACAACAATTCTTTAGGCACGGGAATATCTCTTTTAGATTTTTCTGTTTTGGGTTCTTTTACATAAATTCCAACCCCATTCCCATGAATTCGATTACGCCGAATATGTAGCACGCCTTTTTCAAAATCCACGTCTTCCCATTTCAAACCACACAATTCACTAAGACGTAACCCTGTTAACAGCATAAGCTTAAACGCTATCTTTTGATAATTTTTCTCTTCAGCTAAAGAATTTAAGATAACTAAAAACTCTTTTATCTCTGATAAAGAGAACACTTCCTTTTCATCTATACTTCTTAAACATCCTTTCATGAACTTTTCTCCTATCCTTGTAGCGCTAATAGGATTTTTTGCAATCCAATCATAACGCACTGCTTCATTAAATATTGTTCTTAATATTCGTCTATGCCCTTTAATCGTTTCAATCGAATATTTCCTCACGGGCATATTATCCTTGAAATATTCTTCAAATTGCAACCCGTAGGTTTCGCAAAGCAACAACGCTTTCTCTTTCCAAATATTACTTCCTCTATATTTCAAACCATAAATCCCAACACGCGTTATAATCCCCTTGCGAGCCACTTCCCTAAAATTGATAGTGTTTGGCAAATCCCGCACAAGCCTCACTACTTCCTTTCTTTTTATTGTTTTAGCTAAATATTGATTAAAAAACAGTTGTGCATCCCTAACTGTTATTTCTGAAATTGGTTTTCCTGATAAACCCATTTTTGTTAAATAATCATTAAAGCGTTTCACTGTGTCTTTTGCCCTAATATAATAATTGATTGACAGGTTCTCTTTTAGATAATCTAGCCATTCTTCCGCTACCTCCGCAAAAGATAATGCACGTTTTCTATTTTCCTGAAAGAAAATAGCAGCTCGATGAACTTCTTCCTCATAATTAAGTGCTGCGCGCTCAACTACCTTTTGAAATTTTGCAAGTGTTAAATTCTCTTCATTATAAATTCGTTTGCAAAATAATCTATATTTCCCCGTCTCATAATCTTTACCGCTCACTTGTATTTTCCCTACAAGTATTCCATTCTTTTTAATTTCTAAATGCCAATGTGCCATACTTTCTCCTGCCTTTTTTAGAAAAGTATAGCACATTTAAGTAATTCTTCATATATTTTTTCTTGTTATTAAACAAAATGAAAAATCTTTGCTATCGTAAAAAAACGACCGTCTCTTTGGAAACAGTCCTCTAAATTTTTTTGAAAGAATTTTTGAAAATTGGTATAATTTTGGTATAAATTCATTTTAAAAGTTATTCCAAGTTTTTAAAGATATTGCACGTTTTTAACGAAATAATCGAATTCTTAACTCACCGAATCAACGAAATTACACGGAACTGCACGTTTTTAACGAAATACGTCAAAAAGCCTTCGACTCCTAAGGGCTAATTGTGGGTTCGATTCCCGCAGGGAGTACCAAAAAAAACGACAAGTTTCTTTTTGAAACTTGTCGTTTTTAATTGAATCCGAAAGACTTATCACCAAGTCCAAGGCTTATCCATACGAGCCCATGCGTCAAGACCTATCTTTTCCCCGATCTTACCGCCGTTGGTAAGCATACCCGATTCCTCAATGCCTTGGAACTGCGAACGTATCGTTTTCACACTATTTAAGGAAATCACGTACGAATATTGCATCGTCTTGTATTCTTCCATTCTATACGCCGTAGAAGGTGCCGTGTAGCTGCTGTTGAATACGTAGCAGGATTCCCAACCCGCGCGAATATCCGCATAATCGTAAAGCATCGTTCCGCCGTTACCCGTCCAGACAGGACAAACCCAGCTGTGACCTTTGTTATTCGCATTTGCGTTTTTGGCTTCTTCGAGTGAATCCGAGCTAACGATTACACTCGACGAGAAATTGCACACGTTCGGGATATACATACCAAGCGCGAAAGTCCCCTCAGCGTCTATCGACCAAGCAAACCAGTTTTCATACTTATTCGTCCGCATAAGACTCATTGTTATAAGACATCCAATGCAACCCCACGGTATTCACAAGAAGACGCTGACAATTTCTATCATTTGCCACGATAATCTCACTATCTTGCCATTTTACCGATACCGTAGCCGCACTTACCGTTTTTGTTTGAAACTGCATGAATACAATCCCAAACGCAATGGCTATAAGAGCAACTGCGCCAAGCAAACAGCTAATAATTTTTCGGGAAATTCTCGTCATTCTCTTTGCTCTCCTTCATCAAAAAAGCAATATATCCTCTATTATCTATTATAAATTATTTTATCATAATATAGGGGATAAGTCAAGTCTATATCCAAAAATAACCCACACGCAAACACAAAAGCAATCATCAAACTCATTGATTCAAGACAAAATAAAAAAGCGTTTCCGCCCCAAAAGAAACGCCATTAGCCCGCCCCACCGTCACGGCCTTTCGAGCGACTACCTACATACCACAAAACAGCACCTCCAATGAGGTGCTGTTTTGTGGTGGGCAGAGGTGGATTCGAACCACCGAAGTCGAAGACGTCAGATTTACAGTCTGATCCATTTGGCCGCTCTGGAATCTGCCCATATATTTAGATGTAACTCATTTCGTTGTGGAGCCGGTGATTGGACTCGAACCCAC
>JAZORL010000079.1:0-2404 GCA_045656625.1 Candidatus Scatosoma sp.
AACAATAAATATAAAATTCTAATTGTGGAAGATGAAAATAATATACAAACTTTTGTATCCGCATTGCTTGAAGCCAACGGATACCAAGCGCTTACGGCTAATACTTGCGAACAAGCCGAAATGATAACGGCTTCCTATTTACCCGATTTAATTATATTGGATTTGGGTTTGCCCGATAAAGATGGATCGGTTTTTCTTTCCAAGATCAGAGAAACCAACTTTGTTCCAATTATCGTTCTTTCGGCTCGTAATGGGGAAAGCGATAAGGTAAACGCCTTGGATTTGGGAGCAAACGATTATATAACAAAACCTTTCGGCTCTGCGGAGCTTTTGGCACGTGTGCGTTCTGCTTTAAGGAATAGCCGTCAAAATCGCGAGGGACGGTTGCCGAGTACAAAATTTGTCGTGGACGATTTGACGATTGATTATGAGGCAAGGCAAATTTTTATCAAAAACGAAGAAATCAAGCTCACGCAAACGGAATATAATATCGTGGCTTTTTTGTCGGAATATTCCGGAAAAATGATGACGTATGCCGCCATCATTAAAGCAATTTGGGGCGGCTATCCCGACGAGGGAAGCATAAAAAAACTACAAGTAAATATGGCGAATATCCGAAAAAAGTTTGGCGTAAAACCGGGCGAGAATAACTATATAACCAACGAACTTGGAGTTGGTTATAGAATGAATGGAATGAGCGATTGATAAATCTTTACTAAATCTTTGCTTTAATTGTGGTACAATATCAAGGTACGGAAACAATAGTTCTAATTCGTGTAATTTTACTATTTAGGAGAAAGAATACAATATGTTGACACCACAAGAAGTAATGCAACTGATACAAAGCCTGATATGGCTTCTTGCAGGCGTTGGAGTTTTCATCGTCGGTATGAATTTTATGGGCGACGCCCTTGAAAAAAGCGCAGGAAGCGGAATGAAAAAGTTGCTCGGTAAAATCAGCAATAACCGTTTTTCAGGCGTTGGCATTGGCGCAGGCGTTACGGCAATTATTCAAAGTTCTTCGGCAACTTCGGTTATGGTAATCGGGTTAGTAAATGCAGGCGTTATGACGCTTATGCAAGCTACGCCGATTATAATGGGCGCTAACATAGGTACGACCATTACGGGCGTGCTTGTCGCTTTGAAAAACGATTATTTCAATATGCTTATGTATCTTCTCGCGTTTGCAGGAGTTATGATGGGCTTTGTTAAGAAAGAAAAGGTAAAAATTGCAGGAAGCTTATGTTGTGGATTAGGACTTATTTTCGTGGGTCTTAACGTTATGAGTAGTGAACAAGCCTTTGGCAATCCCCTTGTGGAAACATTATTCACTAATATTTTTAGTGTAATTAATTTCCCTCTTCTTTTAATATTGGTCGGCGTTATATTTACTGCGCTTATTCAAAGTTCTTCTGCCGCAACGGGTGTCGTTATAACGATGGTCGGTGCAAAGGTTTTACCGTTAGATCTTGCATTGTTTATTATCCTTGGTGCGAATATTGGTACTTGTGTAACGGCGTTGCTTGCGTCTATCGGCGCAAACGCTAATTCAAAGCGAGTTGCATTAATACACTTCACGTTCAACGTAATCGGTACGGTATTGTTCACCGCTATCATATGGATATTTAGAGAGCCTGTTGTGAATATCCTTGTTTCGATATTCCCCGGCGAAGATGCAATGTCGCTTCAAATGCGCGTTTCGATATTCCACGTTATTTTTAACGTAACGACGACGTGTTTGCTTCTACCGTTTGTAAAACAATTAGTGAAATATTCTTGTCTTATTATAAAGGATAAAGAACAAGAAGAAACGCTTACTCTCAAATACGTGGATAACCGTCTATTAACAATGCCGCCCGTTGCTTTAATGCAAGTGAAGAAAGAAATCGATTATATGTTTGGTTTGGTTGAAGAAAATATAAGGATATCTTTCTCGGCGATGGAAACAAATTCCATTCAAAATGTCACAAAAATAACCCAAAACGAACGGATAATAGATTTTACAAATAACGCGTTAACTAAATTTTTAATTAAAGTATCGGTGGGCGTGGAACAAAGTGACGAACAAATCATCGGTTCTTATTTCCACGTATTAAACGACCTTGAAAGGATAGGCGACCACGCCGAGAATTTCTATGAAATCGTTGAAGAAATGAACAAAAAGAATCTAGTCTTTTCTGACAAAGCAAAAGGCGAAATGAATATAATTCGAAATAAAGTGGTGGAGATGTTTGAAATAGCCAAAGACGCGTTTGAAAACATTAACAAAGAGAGATTATCCAAGCTTACGGCGCTTGAAAACGAAGTGGATGAATTAAAGAAAACGCTCATAGCGAGTCATTTCACTCGTCTTGCTGAAGGGATATGTAGCGCGGAGGTCAGTCCTTATTATTCGTCTGCGGTA
>JAZORL010000080.1:0-4255 GCA_045656625.1 Candidatus Scatosoma sp.
TCGACACTTGTCTTGGTTTCCCAAAAAATTTTCCGTACTTCTTTACCGCCTTTATACAAAGGAAAATTGAACTCTATTGATTTTAAGGGCATCACACAATCGTTTTGATCATTAGGATTTATTTGTATTTCCTTAATCAAATACGTGATTAGAGTTTTTTGTTCCTTGTCATCCATTATATCATATATTTCTTCAAATGTCCTTAAAATTTCATAGATATTTTCCAAAGAAATTGATTCCATTTCAATTCCTTGCTTACGAAGTTTGGCATCTTCAATCAATTCTTCCAAGTCCACCATCGTTTCATACAAGCTATCAAGCCTTAACGACATATCGTGTAATTTTCTTTCTCTAAACTTTGCATCAATCGGCATACAGTCCATTTCGTTTTCCAAACGCACCTTATTCAAATCTATTTCTTTGAGTTTTAATTCGTATTTTTTAATTTCTTCGTCAATCTTACTTGTATCGACTTTTACACCGATTTTATCTTGTATCGCTTGTGCAAATTGTTCATCACGCACTAAATCTTTGATTGCCTCAACCACATAAGGTTCTATATCCGTCTTTCTTAATTTTGCTCGGTAATCGCAAAGATGTCCGCGATCGGCTTTACTGTTTCCGCAATAATAGTAGTAAACGTCGTGATAAGAACCGTCTTTATTTTTCCAAGTTGTCCTGTTGCAATACATTAAACCGCCACACTTCGGGCAACGAATTAAGCCCGTAAGTAAATGTACTCTATCTCTACCGATTCTCGAAACGGGTTTAATACCCGTTTTCTTTCTTTTCTCTTGGGCTTTCTGCCACATTTCTTCGTCTATTATAGCTTCGTGTTTCCCATCACACAATATGTAATCATCCGCAAAAACTGTACGATATTCATTCCGCGTGCCTTTTACTTTCTCTCGCGTTCTCCGCCCAAACGCTATTTTTCCACAATATACGGGATTATCTAAAATAATTTTTACGAAATGCGCACTCCACCATAATGTTTGCGTTGACTTCCTCGGATTTTTATCCACACCTTGTAAATTCAAATATTTTGCTATGCCCGAATAACCAATATTTTCATATAAGAATTTATGATAAATCGTTTTTATTATTTCCGATTCTTTCTCATCTATTATCAACTTATTGTCCTTTAAGGAATAGCCATACGGCGCAGGACCTCCGTTCCATCCACCTTGTCTTGCCTTTTCCTTTCGTCCGTTCATCGTTTGTTCAAGGATATTTTCCCTTTCAATTTCCGCAACCGCAGATAATACGGAAATTAAAAGTTTTCCGCTTGTCTGCGATGAGTCAATCCCTTCTTCTACACAAATCAATTCCACCCCATAAGACTGTATTAAAGCCAATGAGTTCAAAATGTCTGCCGCATTTCTACCAAAACGGGACAATTTATAAACCAAAACGTAATCAACTTCTAATCCGTTCTCAATATCTGCAAGCATTCTCTTAAAATCAGGTCTTCCCTCAATAGACTTACCCGATTTCCCAGCATCTTCATATTCCCCGACGCATACCATTTCTTCACGTTCGCCAAAACGAATAATTCGATTATTCTGTCCCTCCAAACTAAACCCGTCCACTTGCATTTCGGTACTTACTCTTTTATAAGAAATATACCGTTTACCTTCTCTGTTCATAAATCATCCTCCGTTTTTTAGTAGTAATTTATTTGTTTAACACTCTATTGCCGTATTTCCTAATAAGCAATGTGAGCGTATCCACGAATCCGTTAAAACATTCCAATTCCTTTTCTTTTTCTTCCTTAGTTCTCTCATTCCCCTCAATCAAATAAACCTGCAAAGATTTCATTTCCCCCCTATCTTGCTTTTCTATTTCTTCGTCTCCTTTTTCGATATTCAAATTAAGAAAAATAGAGAGTCCATTTCGTTCTTTTCAAACAAAACAAACCCTCTATGCTATTCATAGGATTATGCTTTCCCTTTATTCAGTTTTAGTTTATTCTTTCTCGCCTACGCTACGAAAAAGAAAAGGGCTTGATCGCTTTTTCAAACGAATCAAACCCTCAATGTTATTCATAGAATTATGATTTCAAATATTTAATTGTATTTTCGTTTACCGACAAAAATTTTGAACCTGTTTCGGAATAACGTCGGCAAACTTTCGCAAGTCAAATTCCCGTCGTTCAACGTCCTGACTTCTACTCCATTTTCAATTAGGTATCTGACTTCTTCCATTGATTCGTCGGGTGGCATTGAAAATGTTTCAAAGTCTTTCAACAATAAGTAATCAAACTCTTTATGCTTTGCCATTAATCGCAAATCCCACAAGGTTAAGTTGCCCAATTTACCCGTCTCGGAAAAGATTTTTACTACTTTCCAATCGTTATTTTTAGCGTAGGACGATAATACATTCATCGCTTGCAACAATTCTTCCCTATCGCCACTTTCTGATCTACATAATAAAACCACTTTCTTTTGCATAACTCAATCCCCCCCTTTCTTAATTCCCCCTTAAGGGACTCCAATTATAGCAAACAAAT
The DNA here is from genome assembly GCA_045656625.1 of Candidatus Scatosoma sp. Taxonomy (GTDB): domain Bacteria; phylum Bacillota; class Clostridia; order Christensenellales; family Borkfalkiaceae; genus Scatosoma. Next base: position 2,513 of record JAZORL010000080.1, read on the forward strand.
TTCCATTTGTAAAGCAATCATCCGTTGGTAAACCTTATAGGAAAAAAAATTTTTCAAACCCTAAAAATTACGCTATTTCAACTTCTTCTTCCTCCTCGTCAAGTATTTCAAGTTCCATTTTTCCGCCATCGGGTTCATCTAAAACAATCGGGGTTTCCTGCTTACTCAAATCAAGCTCGGCATCTATTTCTGATAATTCGTTTTGTAGACTTTCCAATTCTTCCGCTTGTTCAAACGGTAAGTCCACGGCGGCTTTCGCATCTTCTAACGATTTCTCGCTTTCTGTTATTTCCGTTTCCCTATTCTTGATACGCGATTCTAACTCATCTAACGCATTTTCGATACGGGTAATTGCCCCGATACCGCTATCGCCAAGCTGTACGCCGTAAATTCTCTTTGCGCCAACCAAATTAACAACGCCACCTAACGCCGTTCTGCGTTGCGGTACAATCTTAAACCCACGAATAAAACCTATCGTTTTATCTACGTATTCTTCCGAATTAACCGCCGTTTGTAATATCGCACCTGCTTCCTTTCGTTCTTCATAGCGGTTTTTGCCAAGTTGAATTAAATCATCCTTATGCAAATCGCGTAAGCGTATATCTTCTTTAATATCTTCGATTTCTTCCACCAATTTTTCTATATGCTTTGGTATGTTTTGCACCTTTGCTTGCAAGTAATACCGATTATTGCGATAATCCTTTTCCAAAACGCTTAACTGTCCTAACCGTTGCTCGATTTCCATTTTACGCTTTATCTTTGGATTATCCGACGTAATTGCCTTGATTTCCGCATACGTCAATGTCGTTTCGTCAATATCGCTTGCCTCGCGCAAGGAATAATCCCCACGGTTAATTTGCCCGATAAATCGTTGTTTCGTTTCCAAAATCTGATAAGAATATGCGTCAAACGTTTTCTTTGTAACCGCCGTTACAACAAGCACTTTTTCATTCATATTCCCACGACGGATAATACGCCCTTCGCGCTGTTCCAAATCGGACGGTCTATACGGCGTATCCAAGTGATACAACGCTATCAACCTATCTTGTATATTCGTACCTGCCCCACACTTTTCCGTTGAACCGATTAAAATACGAATATCCCCACGGCGTACACCATCGAAAATACTTTCTTTTGCTGCGTCCGTTTTCGCTTCGTGGATATATGCAACTTCGTGTTCGGGTACGCCCAATTTCACAAGTTTAAGTTTTATATCGTTATACACGTCAAAATCATTGACGGGATCGTACTCGTGAAAAGATTTCTTCGGCGTACTCATATCACAAAAGACAAGTTGCGTACTGCGCTGTTCCGCCGTTTCCTGCCAAACGCTGAAAATCTTATCAATAACCCTATTGAGTTTCGTATTCGGGTTATCAGGAATAGATTTATCATAGCAACGCGGGTCTAACGCTATCATTTTACCGTCGTGCGTAATACAAAGCATATTATCTTCCCACGGCTCAACCATTTTATTTGCAATCTTATCCGCGCGTTCTACTATATCGTCGTTCAACGCCATTATATCGTCCGTCGGCTCGACTTCCATTATAATCTTTTCTACATCGGGTACGGGCAAATTTAACATTTCCGCTGTCTTTACGTCCGCAAAGCTACGATACATTTTCAAAAGTTCGGGTAAGTTCGTAAACTTTGCCACGCGCGTTTTCGACCGATACCCTTGACCGCTTGGCGCAAGCTCCAAACCCGTTACCGTTTCCGTGAAGTTCGCTGCCCAAGTAT